>JALURJ010000209.1 GCA_027016915.1 Desulfurococcales archaeon
TATTGCGCGGATTAAGGCCTACCAGGTTGATAATGGCGGGAACAGGGATCTTGATCCCCTAGACTTCGCCGACCTCCCCGACAATGTTAAGGTTAAGGTAAAGGATGAGGTTGCAACAAACATACTCGGAGCTCTGAAGAAGAAATACGGTACCCTGAGAAACGCTTCAAGGGAACTGGGCGTCAGTGAGGCCTATCTATACAGCTTCAACAAACATGCCCATTATTACGATAAGCTGAAGCTCGTACTAGAAGCTGTGGGCCGATCCCTCAGGACAACCGATATTGAGTATGTGGAGTATCGTAACGGATTTAGGCATAGGATCCCTGAGTTCAACGCTGATTTCGGGTACCTTATAGGCTACATGCTGGGGGACGGCACAGTATATATGCACAGGGAGCTGAACAAGGGGTACATCAGGATATCCGTAAAGGACAGTGAAACAGCTCGGTATCTAGTAATTCTCATGGAGAAGCTTTTCGGGCGAAAACCGACTGTAGTGAAGGATAGGCGGGCCGGGGTCATAGATATAACGTTTAACTCCATAGTGCTGGCGAGAATACTTCACGCACTAGGCGTGAGGAAGCCTAAGGCCAAGGCGTCCATACATCCGCTACTAACGAGTCTTGGAGACGGCTTTCTCTCGATGCTCATAGCTGGCCTCATAGACTCTGATGGATCCTATATAATTAGGAAAGCCGGGAACAAAGCTGGGGTCAGGGTAAGTATAGAGTTTAACACTACTAGTAAAGACCTTGCATATAAGCTACACATGTTGTTGCTCAGAATGGGCATATTTAGCAGGATAAGAACCAGGAAGCCCAAAGCTGCGGAGCTTAGAAACCGTAAAGTTAGGGGTAAATTCGTGAAATATGTGGTTACCATAGCTGACCGAGAGAGTATCAAGAAGTACGCTCAGAACATTTCATCCCCGTTAGAGAGGAACAGAAGAATCCTAGAAGAGATGGCCAGACTAGCGAAGGGGAAACTGCTAGACACAGTGCCGTCCGTTCTGGTAAAAGACATACTACGAAAATACCTCAAGCACAAGGAGGCGAAAAACGCGCTTATAAGCAAAAGCGTGTCAAGAACATGGCTAAGCAAAGTTTTAGACAAAATCCCGGAGGGCAGGGATAAGGAGTACCTCGAAAAACTTGTCAGAACACCGATATTTTGGGACAGAGTGAAAACCGTCACCATACAACCCGGCCCCCACATAGTCTACGACCTCACCGTAGAGGGTCAGCACAACTTCGTAGCAAACTCTCTCATAGTACACAACACCGCGGCCGTCCTCCGCGACAAGACTACAGGTGAGTATTATCTCGAAGCAGGAGCACTTGTACTAGCGGATGGCGGCGTGGCATGCCTTCATCCCGAGACCAGGGTTTTAGCCAATAATGAGTATGTGCGTATCAGCGAGTTGTTCCGCGAGGATGTAGCGTTTAGTGCCTCGTCTAAGGGAGAGCCTGTAGAGCTTAGCCCCGTTAGGTGTAATGTAGTGGGGGTAAGGCTAGACAGGCTGGCCGTAGAAAGCGCCATTGCCAGCATTGTGAGGAAAAAACGGTGGCGTGGGGAGCTAGTTAGGTTTGTCTTCAAGAGTGGAGCCGAACTCATGGTGACGCCGGATCATCTGCTGATAGATGCTGATACCCTGGAGTGGAGGGAGGCGGGCAGCTTCAAGGTTGGAGACAGGGTGCTCTCGCTACAGAGGATACCTGGACATAACCATGATGTGTACATCCTAGATCTAGTTCCCGGCGAGTGGACCGCCGTCGTTGAGGGCAGGGATGCCGAGCATTTGGTAGAAATAGCTAGGAGACTGTATGGTGGTCTCTCGAACCTCCGAAAGGCTGGGTGGAAGATCTATAGGTCACGCGGCAAGCTCTACATAAACGTAGGACTACTAAGGAAGATTCTTAGAGAAACCGGGCTATACAACGAATGGAGAGCCAAGAATACAATAAGGTATTCGAGAAAGCATCGGGCAGACGCGTTAAGGGTAGCAAAGATTACACCAGAGCTAGGCTACCTCCTAGGCTTCCTCCACGGCGACGGCTATATTATTCTGAATAAGCGGAGAGGCGTGGTGAACATAGTACAGTCGTCTAAGCATGGACGGATCATAAATAGACTAGTGGAACTCATCGGCAAAGTTGTGGGGAAAACACCTAGGATTGATGTAAGACGCCTGGACTCAATTATAGAGGGCAGGCGGGTCCCTATAGAATACGTTACTATCAGTGTAAACTCGGTTCTCCTAGCATACATAGCTAATTATTTCCTTGGCGATGGTCTTAGAAGACTGCCTAAGCTCCCTGATGAGGCGCTTAAGGCGTTTCTGGCGGGACTGATCGATTCAGATGGCTTGATCTCTGTGAAGAAATCGAGGGTTAACGGTGGACAGTACAAGGTTATCCATGTAGATATAGTTCTGGAGAACCGCGACCAGGTCGGCACCATACCGCTGGTCCTCAGACGTTTCGATATATATTCGAGGGTTAAAAGGAGAGGGAAAGTATGGCTTATCCAGATAACCAGTAGAGAGGACGTGGCCAGACTATTGGAGGTAATAAAACCATACAGCCTCAAGGCATCTAGAATCAGCATGCCTAAGTGGGTGAAAAACATTTCATCGAGAAAGAACCGTATACCCAGAAAATTATCGGAAATACTGGCCTCCCAGCTAATAAACTGTGTCAAGCCTTCAAACCTACTTAGGTTAGGAGCTTGGGGTATACTCTACGAGGCCTCTAAGGGCAGGAGAACTCTTGCTAAAAAGTGGCTTAGAAACCTGGTGTCCAGAATAGATTTCAGCATGCTCCCGACAGAAACAAAACAACTCCTAGAGGTGGCGATCAGCGAAGACTACTATGTCGACGAAATAGTGAGAATCGAACGTATAGAATACGAGGGACCAGTCTACGACTTATACGTACCCGGAATCCACAACTTCCTAGCCAATGGAATAATAGTCCACAATTGTATAGACGAATTTGATAAAATGAGAAGCGAGGACAGGAGCGCTATACACGAAGCACTCGAGCAGCAAGGCGTTAGTATCGCTAAGGCTGGTATTGTGGCTAGGTTGAATGCTAGGACTACGGTGATTGCTGCTGGTAATCCTAAGTATGGTAGGTGGTTGGGTACGAATATTGCGGAGAATATTGAGTTGCCTCCGACGATTTTGTCGAGGTTTGACCTGATCTTCATCTTGAGGGATGAGCCTCATCCGGAGCTGGATAGGAAGCTGGCGCGTCATGTGTTGAGGGTTCACAGGGAGGCCGAGTATATGAGGCCGGAGATACCGGTGGAGCTGTTGAAGAAGTATGTGAGCTATGCTAGGAGGAACGTGTATCCTAGGATGACGGAGCGCGCGGCGGAGATAATCGAGAAGTTCTTCGTGGAGCTGAGGAAGCAGGGCCTGGTGGAGGGTAGGGGCGGCAGGATGGTCGTGGTCCCCATCACGGCGAGGCAGCTCGAGGCCCTGGTGAGGCTGGCGGAGGCGCATGCCAGGATGGCGCTGAAGCCCGAGGTCACTGAGGAGGACGCGCTGGAGGCGATAAGGCTCATGATGGTGATGATGCAGGGCGTAGGCTACGACACAGAGACCGGGATGATAGACTCCGACATCATAAGCGTGGGCATGCCGCGGAGCAGGCAGGAGAAGCTGTACAGGCTCTCCGAACTCATCAGGACCATGGTCGAGGAGAGCGGCGAGGACTGCGTCAAGCTCGCCGACCTCAAAGAGAGGGCCGAGACCCTGGGCATAAAGGCCGACGAGCTCCAGAGGCTCCTAAAAATGCTGAGAGGCAAGGGAGAGATCTACGAGCGCCGCTTCGAATGCTACGCACCCGTCTAGCCCAGGGAGCTGGTAGGAGTTGAGGGTCGAAGAACTCCCCCTAGACCCCGAGGTAGTCGAGGCCCTGAAAAGGAGAGGCATAGAGAGTCTCTACCCGCCCCAGGAGGAGGCCATAAGGAAGGGGCTCCTCGACGGCAAGAGCCTTGTAGTAGCGGCGCCCACGGCTGCCGGCAAGACACTGATAGCCGAGCTGGCCATGGTCAGCGCGGCCCGGAGGGGGCGCAAAGCCATATACCTCGTGCCCCTCAAGGCCATAGCCTCGGAGAAGTACGCCGAGTTCAGCGAGGCATGGGCTGGCCTAGGAATACGCACAGCGGTAAGCGTGGGAGACTACGACAGCAGCGACGCGCACCTAGCCGGCTACGACGTAATCATCTCGACCTACGAGAAGATGGACTCGCTGCTCCGCCACCACGCCCCCTGGCTGGCGGACGTAGGCCTAGTAGTGGTCGACGAGATACACTACATAGACGACTCTAAGAGGGGGCCGACCCTCGAGATGCTGGTCGCACACCTGAAAAACGTTCTTCCAGAGGCCCAGCTCCTAGCCCTCAGCGCCACCATAGGCAACGTCGAGGAGCTGGCCGAGTGGCTTGGCGCCGAGCCCGTCGTCAGCGACTGGAGACCGGTGCCGCTGAAGGAGGGGGTCTACTACGGGGGCCGAATATACTACGCCGACGGCGAGGTAGAGGTCGTGACCGGGGCCACGGGCAACGCGCCCAGAGACCTGGTCAACGACGTCCTTAGGAAGGGTGGCCAAGCCCTCATCTTCGTAAGTTCTAGGAGGAGAGCCGTGAGCCTAGCATCCCTACTAGCCGACACGGTGTCGAAGCATGCCAGTCCCCGCGAAGCAGCCGAGTACGCCGACAGGCTGAGGAGGGAGAGCGAATCTAAGGAGCTGGCCAAGCTCCTCGGCAGCCTTGTGGAGAGGGGAGTAGCCTTCCACCACGCAGGCCTCTCCTACGTCGAGCGCAGAATAGTGGAGGAGGCGTTCCGAAACACCGCGATCAAAGCAGTGGTGGCAACGCCCACCCTCGGCGCAGGCGTCAACCTCCCGGCAAGAAGGGTGATCATAGACTCGTACACCAGGTACGAGGTAGGCCTAGGCCGCATGCCCATAAAGGTCATGGAGTACAAGCAGTTCGCAGGCAGAGCTGGCAGGCCAGGCTATGACGAGGTAGGCGAAGCCATACTCATAGCGTCGAGGAGCCACGAGGTAGACGAGCTCCTAGAAAACTACGTCCTCCAGGAGCCAGAACCCGTGTATTCAAAGATGGGGACGGGCCCGGCCGTGAGAAGCCACATCCTCGCAGCCATAGCCAGCCACGGATACAGGACAAGGGAGGAGCTCGCCAAACTGGTGAAGCACACCCTCTACGCGAGCCAGTACGGGCCGCGCAGGCTCGTCGACCGCCTAGAAAGAACCCTCAGATACCTGATCGAAAAAGGGTTCGTGGAGGACAGGCAGGGCATACTAACCCCCACACGGCTAGGACTAAGAGTGTCCGAACTCTACATAGACCCACGCACAGCCGAAACCGTGCTGAAAGGGCTCAGAGCGGAGAGGCCGAAGGCAACCGCCATAGGCTACCTCCACCTAATAGCCATGACCCCCGACATGCCCAAACTCCCCATGCGGTCAGGAGACCACCGGAGGCTCGAAGCACTGCTCGACGCCCATTACCCCGAACTCGTCCTCCGCCCAGAGGACGTCGAGATCCTGGACCGTGACGACTACCGAGACTACCTGGCCGCCCTCAAGACAGCCCTAATGCTGGCAGACTGGATCAACGAGCTCGACATGGACACACTGCTGAAAAGATACGACGTAGGCCCAGGCGACGTGAGGGCCTACGCCGAGACAGCCGCATGGCTCGCATACGCCGCGGCGGAACTCGCCAAGCTGGAGAAACCAGAGAAATACGCGGAACTGGCCAATCTCCACCTAAGGATAAAGCACGGCGTTAAGGAGGAGCTCCTCGAGCTGGTCAGGGTGCCCGGCATAGGCAGGGTCAGGGCCCGCAGGCTCTACGACGCAGGGCTCAGAAGCATAGATGATCTCAGAAAGGCCGAGCCCGCAAAGATACTCTCCATAGCAGGCATAGGGGTGGAGACCCTCAGGAAAATCCTGGAATACGTTGGCTCGCGCAAACCCCTCCCCGAAGCCGGGCAGCCGGAAGACTCGAGGAAGAAGGGCAACCTCCTAGACTACATGTAGCCCCGGAGGGCTAGAGGCTCCAGAACCTAGCCAGGATCCTCCTCGCCCTCCCCACGTACTCCACGTACCTCCTCGCCCCTCTGCCCGGATGCTGCTCCCTGAAAGGAGGCTCAGCCCTGTGGCCCGAGAGGAAGTTGTACACGGCACGCGGCAACGCCGAGACATTGTAGCCCCCCTCCAGCACAGCGGCAATGCCCCGACCAGTAACCTTCCCAGCAGCCTCGAGAAGCATGCGCGAGATGCTCCAAAAGCCTTGCAGCGTGACCGAGAGGTCTGCAATGGGGTCCGCATGGTAGGAGTCGAACCCCGCCGACACAAGTATCAGTTCAGGCCTATACTGGTCCAGTAAGGGCAAAACGATGCGCTCAAAGGCGTACTCGTAGCCGTCATCACTAGTCCCCGGGGGAAGCGGCACGGCCACGTTAAACCCCTTGCCATCACCCTCGCCCAGCTCCTCCGGAAAACCCCGGCCCGGGAAGAAGCCCAAGGGGTCCCTGTGCAGGCTTATGTAGAGCACCGAGTCGGTGTCGTAGAAGGTATAGGCCGTCCCATCGCCGTAGTGGGCGTCGAAGTCGACAATGGCAAGACGGGACACCTGGCCCTCCACCAGGAGCTTGGCAGCCGCAATGGCTATGTTGTTGAATATGCAGAACCCGGAACCCCGCCTCGGGTAAGCGTGGTGGCCCGGAGGCCTGACAGCGGCTAAAACTATATCGTAGGCGCTGTGGAGGGCCAGCATAGCAGCCTGGATGGCCGCCCCAGCCGCGTGGACCGCAGCGTCCCAGGTGCCCTCCGATACGTAGGTGTCGGGGTCCAGCATGGTGGTGTATCCAAGCTTCGAGTAGTTCTCGATAAGCGACACATACTCATCCTCATGGACCAGGAGCAACTCCTCCATAGATGCAGGCCTAGGCTTAACGGTGTGCACCCTGCCCCCCAGGCCTTCGAGGAGGACCCTGATCCTCTCCCTGGACTCCGGATGGCCCCTGGGCTCCTCGTGCCGCGTGAAGACGGCGTCAATTATTACGGCGATCTTCCCCTCCCCGGCCAAAAACATTCCACCGCTATACAGTGTTGCGGAAAGCTATAAATCCTTCAACACATGTCAGTGAGTGGGCAAGACACAAGGGTGGTGAAACATGGCCGAGGAGACGGGTAGGCAGAGGTATGTTGTCGTGGTGGGGGACAAGGAGATAGAGATTAACGAGGAGGTGCTCAACATACTCCACGAGTATGTCCACACCCCCATGTCGCTGGAGAAGCTGGCTGAAAAGCTGGGCCTAGAGAACTGGGAGCAGGCATACGAGTTCATCAAGAAGGTGCCTGCCTGGATCATCTGGACTCCTCCAAGCCTCTGGAAGATAAAACGCATGGCTGAGGGCTAATCATCTGACAGTGTTTTTAACATTATAGCGGTTTTCTCCGCTAGTTAACAAATAAATACCCAGCACACCATTATCGATACCAAGGATCCCCAGCGCGCGGGGGAGGCACACTAAATGAGGACACAGGCCGCCCTGCTGCTAGTATTGCTGGTGGTCACTGCAGCTTCTTCCCCACACCTAATCGGGGCCACAGAAACCACTACCCCCGAGCAGCTCTGGACTAGGCACGCCCCCATAATAGGCAACCTCACCCTTACAGCCGAGGAGCTCCAGCAGCTCCTAGGATCCTTGCTCAACGCAACAACCGACCCGGAGCTAGCCGAGATCCTCGACGGCATGAATACAAGCCTAGCAATGGGAGACGAGGAGGGCTACAATAACGCCACCACCGAGCTACAAGAATACCTGGCTAACCTCTCCAGCGGGGAGATCTATGCGGATATGGTTCTCGACCCAGCCACGTTGGAGAAACTGGCACTACTAGCATCCACCAACATGCAGGAGGGCGGAGGCCAGGCAAACGCAGACCTAAACCTCTACGCCCAGTTTCTAGAGCAACTGGTTGAGAGCGGCCTGCTCGGCGAGGCGGAGCCCTTGAGCGGCGAGCTAACCCCCGAGGACCTGGTTCAGACCTTGGAGGACATGGGGTTCAACGAGTCCGAAACAGCGTCCAAGAAAACGCCGCTCGAGGTAGCTAAGAGCCCGCCCCCGCTCCCCTCGGCCAGCCTGCCCTCAACCCCTAGCCTATCCGCTCAAGGTGTAACCAGTCAACTAATCACAGCGTTCAAACTTATAGTCATATTTGCCGTCATCATGATTGCATCTTACCTCGCATACATGCATCGGCACAGGCTGCTCCAAGTCTCAGAGAGGCTGGCAAGCCGGATCACAGCACGGGCGAAGACCTGGGCAGCCCAGAGGGCAAAAACCCCCAGGGACGCCATTATAGCGTGCTTCGGAGCACTGGTGTCTGCAGCGTCGAGGCTCGGCTACCCTAAAAATAGGTGGGAAACAGCCAAGGAGTACGCGTCGAGGCTCGCATCCAGAGGCTTCGGACAGGCAGTGATAAAGGTGGCCAGCCTATACAACAAGGCCAAGTTCTCGACCCACGAGGTGACGTGGGACGACGTAGAGGAGTGCGTCACCTGCGTAAGAGAGGTGTCGTCAAGGTGAGGTTCCGCAGCTTCCTAATAGGCCTTGTACTGGTAGGCCTCGTCGCCTCTCTCTACTCGGCTCCGAAGACCCTTTTCATGAGCATGGTGTTCGAAGGAACCCCGGCACCCTACAACACGGGGTGGGTGGGGACTAGCGAGCTGGCCCGGCTCCTCAGGAGGCAGGGCTACAATGTCTACGCTCCAACCGCCTGGGACAGGGTGGAGGACATAGTTTTGGGCGGAAATTATACACGCTACATACTTGTATTCATATCACCCGAAAAGCCAATAACAAGCTATGAGGCCAGCCGCATAGCCTCGATGCTGCAGGTAGCCAATATCTCCATACTCGTAGCCGATGAAGCCGAAACATCCAATGAGCTGCTAGGGTATTTTGGAGCCCGTGTCACGGGTGAACGCCTGGAAGGGCCCGAGGGCTCGGGCTACATATACGCCTCCCTAAACGTCCCGGTGAACGGCTTCTCGAAATCCTACATGCTGCAGCTTAGCATAGCTTCCGGCATAGATGTGGAGCTCTTCAGGAGGCCTGGAAAGGCGCCTTTAACCGTTGCGACGGAAACTATATCGCTGACCCAGGACGGTGTGCTCGTTGGGGCATTTATCAGGTATACCTATCTCCGCACCTTTGGTAGGGTGGCGGTCTTCGGGGATGGCACGATTTTCCTCAACACGGCGCTGAGACACTCAACACCCACAATGAACTACACAGACTTCGCGCTGGCAGTGTTCTCCTCTCTCTCCATGGGGGCGAACCCCAACGATATAGCAGTAGTGCTTGACACTTCCCACTACCACTCCAACCTCCCCAACGTTACGAGCGATATGAGGCCGGAGGAGGCCCTGAGAAACTATGTGCAGGCACCGCTCCCAATAATAATCCACCCATCCATGATAGTGTTCCTAGCGATATGGCTGCTCCGCGCCCTCGAGAAAATGTATTTCGAGGCTCTCTCGACAAACCCTGCCATAGGCGTACCAATAATTGCCGCCATCTCGTACCTTGTCTACCGCGGAGTTATGGGGAACATGGGTGTCAGAATGGTCAACGATGACGTCATTAGGAGCGTTGAGGAGACGAGCATCGTGGCTGAAACCCCTCTCCGCACAAGACTGCTTAAATCGGCTAAGCTCTCCCGCCGAGAGGCCCTTGAGGCCCTTTACAACCTCTCGGTCACACTGGACTATCTTTTGGAGAAGCATCTAAACGTCTCCCTTAGGGAGCTCGTCGAGGACCCTGGAATCCTTGAGGCCGCGTCCCGTGTCCTCCAGGTCGAACCTGAGAGGCTGCAGAGGCTCGCTTCCAAGCTCATGGCCCTAAGGGAGAGGTATGAGGGTGTGAGAAGGTTCACACCCATAGTCTTTAGGTGGAACGCATTGGTGAGGAAAATGGTGTACGAGTCGGAGGGCATATTAGAGAAGTTAGGCTATACGCTTATAGGAGAAAAGGAGGGTTATAAGGGTGTAGAGTATGGGGTTAGAAAATACTAGTGGGACCCCCGTGGACACGGAATATGCTGGAAGCATAACCGAGAGCATCCTTAACGAGGTAGGAAAAATCCTGGTGGGCAAGGAGAAAGACGTGCTATTCATCCTAGCAGCACTGGTGGCTGGAGGCCACGTTTTACTCGAGGGCGTGCCCGGCGTAGCCAAGACGACAATGGCAAAAGCTGTTGCGTCAGCGCTGAACCTTAAGTTCAAGAGAATACAGTTTACCCCGGACCTCCTGCCAACAGACATTGTTGGAACCATGGTTTACGATCCTAAGACGGGGGAGTTCAGGCTAAGGAGGGGCCCCATATTCGCCAACATAGTATTGGCCGACGAGATCAACAGGGCCAGCCCTAGGACCCAGTCAGCCCTCCTAGAGGCGATGCAGGAGCGCCAGGTAACAATAGAGGGTAACACGCTGAGGCTCCCCGAGCCCTTCATAGTGATAGCGACTCAGAACCCGATAGAGCTGGAGGGAACCTTCCCACTGCCCGAGGCCCAGGTGGATAGATTCCTTATGAAGCTCGACGTCGGCTACCCCACCAAGCCCGAAACCATAGAGATGCTTAAGAGGCTCAGAACCATAGAGGAGTGGCCCGTAAGGCCCGTGGCCTCGGAGAAGGACATAATGGCCCTCCGCGCCATGGCCTGGAACGTCCATGTGGACGAGTCTATCCTGAACTATATTGCGGACATTGTAGAGGAGACACGCAGGCACCCGACTGTGAGACTTGGAGGCTCGCCGAGGGCGGCAATATCGCTACTCCAAGTCTCCAGGGCGCTGGCGCTGCTGGACGGCAGAGACTACGTCCTGCCAGACGACGTCAAGAACGCCGCCAAACCAGTGTTGAGGCACAGGATAATTCTGACGCCTGAAGCCGAGATCGAGGGCATAGACCCTAACCAGGTTATCGACGAGATACTCCGGAAAATCCCTGCACCCTAGGGGGCCCGTATGGGCGTCTCGATAGCACCTATAGGCGAGGGACTCACTCCTAGAGGCCGAGCCCTCCTAGCAGCTGCTAGCATACTCTTCGGCCTCCTAGCCATAGTCTCCGAGGCCAACATGAGCGTCATACTCGTACTGGCCTCCTTCCTCATGGTCTTCATTTACCTATCCAAGGTCACCCTCGATTTCAAAATCAACGTCGCAAGGAAGCTGAAGGCAAGGAGAATATTCGAAAAGCCGATAGTCGAGGGGCGGCCCTTAAAGGTTACGGTCAGGATAGAGAACCCCACACTGGCACCCCTCGAAATAATCGAGATCTTCGACCCCTACCCCTCCAAGTTCCGCCTCCACCGCGGCTCTAATACCAGTATAGCCTACATACCCGCCAGCGGCTTCTTCGAGCTTTCCTACGAGGTTCTCCCAGTACTCGGAAAACATGAGTTCGGGAACCCAAGAATAGTCATCAGGGACCCTGCTGGCCTTTTTTCCAGAGAAATAGAACTCAGGGTAAACAACGTGGTGGAGGTCCAGCCCCGCTACGAGCCTATTCATCGACGCGGCCTCCTCGTCGTGCCCACCCTGATGCCTGGGGGAGTGTCCAGCATCAAGCGGCGAGGCATAGGGATGCAGTTTATGGACATAAGGGAGTACGTGCCAGGCGACGAGTACAGGAAGATAGAGTGGAAGGCCACTGCCAGGACTGGGCGTTTGATGGTTAAGGAGTTCGAGCAAGAGTCGAGCCTCGAGGTCATGCTTATTCTAGATACAAGGGACACTATGAGCTATGGCGTGCTGGGGCAGACAAAGCTCGAATACGTGGTAAGAGGGGCTGCAGCCATTGCGGGATACCTGTTAAGACGAGGAGACTTCGTGGGTCTAGCCTATGCCAGCATGGATGGTCTAAGGGTTCTCAAGCCTAGGAGGGGGCCAGCGCACTTCAAGCTATTAATGCGGGCCCTGGCCAAGATAACGTGGCCCATACCTGGGCTCATGGGCTCAACGCCGCTCCACACCGTGATTCGCCAGGCGGCCTCCCGCGCCACGAGGCGGGGTAAAAACCTGTTCATAGTGTTCAGTGATCTCGAGATGCCTGCTGAGGAACTACCCCTATACATTAACCTATTCAGCAAGCTCCGCGGCATGAGGAGCGAGGTCATAGTGATATCGCCCTACACGCCGCTTTTCGAGGTCAAGGGCATGAGTGGGATGAGCGCCGTGATCTACAGGCTCTACGCTTCCAGAAGCATAAGGGAGAGGGAGAAGACCGTTAGGGCGCTGCTGAGGCACGGGATACCGCTGGTAAACGTGGGGCCGGAGGACCTTGTAACCCACACGCTTCTCAGGATTGAAGCCATCAGGCAGAGGTTGAGCTGAAATGGGTTTCACTGAGAGGGTGAGGCAGGCTCTCAGGCCCTACGGGTCAGGCACCCAGGCAGCTGTTACGCTGGCTGGCATGACCATGGCGTCGATACTGGTACTCTACGCCTCCTATAGGCTGGCAGCCGCGGCACACAGCGGATACTCTGCCGAGAACCCGCCTTTCAACAAGTTGCCCGGCGCGCCGGTGGTTTCCCTGCCATACCTGGGCCCCCAGAGCATGGCCGAGCTAGCCGTGCTAGGTGTGAAGATGCTGGCAGTCCTCCTAGGCATTCTAGCCACCTACTACTCGATCCGCGGGGGCGGTATGGCCAAGAGCATAATATATCTATACGTACTCCTGGTCATAGCTGCTGGAACTGGGAGGGTTGGTCTGAGGGATATAGCGGTCCTGATAACGGCAACCATGCTACTACTATATACCTATCCATTCAGGCGCAGCGTGGAGCTTGCACTCCGAGGTAAAGGGGGAGCGATGCTTCAAAGCTCGGGCTCAAGAGCAGCCAGCTTAGCCTTCACACTGGCCTCCTACTTCATACCCCTAAGCCTCTCGATAGGGGTGGCGAGCATAATTGCAGCGATGGCGGTGATCGCTACGAGGATAAGGCTCGATGTCCCGCCGCCTCTACCCAACATATGGAGCCTGTTCCTAGAGACAAGGGTCGCATTCATAGTGCTGGGGCTTGCAGCGATACTCGTGGCGCTCTGGCTTATAGGAGACCTGCTTGAGAGCGTCCTGCTGATGGCGATACTCATGCCCGAGGAAGCCCTTGACACGGCCTACCGGGAAGCGTCAAGGGATCTGGAAGAGCTTGAAGCCTGGAGGACTTGGCACCAAGCCATACCATTGAGGCTTTACACGATGTTGGCCAGCATAATCATCTACATTGTAGCCCTAGAAGTCATAGATAGGATAGAGGCACTGCTGAAACCCTACCTGGCGCCCGGAATACCATGGTATATCCGGAGCCTGCTAAGCCTGGCCGTGGTCGTAGCGCTCTGGAGCACCATATCGGAAAAGCTGAAAAACCTGATCATGGTTAGAGGGAGCCTTAGGTTCAACTGGGCCGCCGCTGCGTTAACTGTAATGATAGTGGGCTTCCTCGTAGCCTTGTGGTACCAGGGGGCGGGAACCCTAGACCCCATATACTATGCGCTAGGGCTGGAGAAACCTACAGGCAGCGGCGACGTAATCTCCATTCTTAACCTGTGGCCCCAGGGTGTAGACGCGAAGATTGAAGGTATGTTTAAAAGCTTTGAGAAAATAGCTAGACTAGTGATCAAATTCCTATGGGGATAACCGTGGTCTCGGGAGAGGCGATTAAAAGCGCCATTCTCGGGCTAACCGCTATAGCCCTTATCCTAGTTAGCCTCTACTTCTTCCTTCTCAGCATAAGCCTAGCATCTGCCGCCGAGCCCAACATCACTGCATCCCTCCTCTCAGCCCTTATAGGGTTCTCAGTGCTGTCCTCGGGTGTGACCATACTGAGGTCGTGGGCTATAGCCAGGGTAGCCGAAAGGGCGGCTGAACAAAGGTAGCTTCCCGCGTCTAAGTCCTTTTCTTTAGCGTCTTCCTGCGAGGCGTACCCACGCAGTTACTGTTAGGGCATCATTGCTTTACACCTCTACCGTACTCTGTATGGGGCGGGCACCGCCCCTTGTAGAAGCCCTGAAACCCGTTATGTGGGGCTCAGCCGGGGGTTCTTAAGGACGCTTCACAGCCCACTATGGGCTCATCGGCGGCGTGGCTTCAGCATCCTGCTATGCATCCATAGTAACAGCCTCCTCTAATATCTTAGACCTGTCCTCGACGCCTTGCCAGCTGCTGGTTAAACGCACTGTTGTTATGGGGAACGGGATCTCTATGCCCTCCTCTTTGAACCTTTTATGCAGCCTCTTTATAAACTCGTGGACCACCAGGAGATTGTATGGGAACCCCTGGGCTGCAAGGTATACGCGGAGGACGATGCTATAGTCCCCGAAAGAGACGTAGCGTACGTAAGGCTTGTGGCCCGGCACCCCGCCGGGAACCTCCCTCATCACGGACTCTGCCACCTCTACGGTAACTCTTTCCACCTTTTCGAGATCGCTGTCGTAACTTACACCCACCTCGACTGGTACTATGAAGTTCCTATCAGGGTAGTGGTAGTTGGTGACCACGGCGGAGGCCAATCTCGAGTTGGGGACAACTATTGTGCTCCCATAGGGGGTCCTGATGACGGTGTTCCTCCACCCTATATCAGCTATGAACCCCTCAACCCCTGTGTCCAGCTTAACGTAATCGCCCACCCTCAGCTGGCCGCTTATGGCTATGTAGAGTCCTGAGAATAGGTTGGAAAGCGTGTCTTGAAGGGCCAGGGCGACGGCTAGGCCGGCGATACCCAGAGTTGTCAGTATGGGTGTTAGCGATACGCCCATTGCCTCGAGGAGTATTAGGAAGCCTAGAACCAGTATGACGAGCTTGGCGAGGTGGAGGAAGAGGGTGGTTGTGCTTCTAGCCCCTCTGCCCTTCTCGGTGTATATCCTGAGAAGCCCCGCAGCTATGTTTGATAGGAATATCGAGGCCTGGATTATTATAATGGTTATGATGAGCTTCTCGACAACGGGCTTAAGCGTTGCTGGCAGCTCTATGCTGGAGAGATAGATATCTAGGCCTACCAGGATTAGAAGCGTCGTGGGGGTCCCCCTAAGAGCCTTAGCTAAAGCCATATACTCCTTCTTGCGCCTCCCGGTGAAAAGGGAGGAGAAATACCTGGACAGCAACTTTTCCACAAGCACACCTGCAACTAACGAAACACCGAGGACAAGTACAAGCTCTATCAGCAGCTCCGTGTTGCCCGGCTTCAGCCAGTCCCCCAGCATCCTTCATACCCTGCCGCTCTCGGAAACCTATGCTTCGATCCAGGTGCGATTAAAAGGCGCGGGCCTATCATGACGGTAATAGTTTTAGCGTCGGCCGCATATTGTCAGCCAGGGCCCGGAGTCTTGACCCTAATAGTAGCTCTCGACCCCCCTCAGAGCGTGGACGACGCCCTAGAGTGGAGCTCCAAACTGGTTGAGGAGGTGGGTACAGCGGCAGCGGGGTTCAAGATAGGGCTGCCCCTGCTGCTCAGAGCAGGGCTTCCCGGCCTGAAAACCCTGGCAGACAAAATGCCGCCCGAGTCGCTCAAAATAGCCGACCTAAAGCTGGCCGACGTAGGCCATATAATGTCGACCACGGCTGAAGCGGTGGCCGCTGCCGGCTATGACGCCGTCATTGCTCACGGCTTCGTCGGGGTGGAGGGGGCTCTCGACGAACTTGCAGATACCTGTAGATCGATGGGCTTGAAGCTCATAGTACTAGTCTCCATGAGTCACCCCGCAGCTTCCCGTATAATGGACCCTATGCTCGACGCACTACTAGAAGAGGCGGTGAAAGCCGATGCTTGGGGCGTGGTTGCGCCGGCTACACGGCCAGAGATAGTGGCAAAGGCCCGTAAACGGCTAGGCCCAAGTTACACCATTCTTTCGCCCGGGGTGGGTGCCCAGGGAGCGGAGCCCGGCACAGCCCTCTGCGCCGGAGCAGACTACGAGATCGTGGGTAGACTTATAACTAGGAGTGCCTCTCCGAGGGAAACTGCCTTCCTCTTATTGGAAAAACAGAGAGAGGCTGTGTCACGTTGCTGAGCCTAGCCTTGGAGCTATATAGGCTTGGAATGGTGCGGTTCGGCAGGTTTAGGCTAACCTCGGGTGCTGAGAGTCCATACTATATCGACCTAAGACCGCTGCCAAGCTACCCGGAGGTATTCAGGAAAGTGGCCCTAAGAATGGCTGCACTCCTCGAGGGATACAACTATGACTACATTATCGGCGTGGCGACGGGCGGTGTGCCGCTAGCAACAGCCGTGGCTCTGATGGCCGGCAAGCCCATGGGGTATGTGAGGCTGGAGGCCAAGACGCATGGTACAGGGAGAAGGCTGGAGGCCCTGGTCAAAGGGAGAAGAGTAGCCATTATAGATGACGTAGCCACCACGGGCGGCTCTCTTGCAGCCACAGTGGAGGCTGTAAGGGGGGAGGGAGGTGAGCCGATCATAGCAGCTGTGGTTGTGGACCGGGAGCAGGGTGCTGCGGAGCGGATCAAAGGGCTGGGAGTAGGGTTTGTACAGCTTTTGAAGGCATCACAGTTATTCGCAGAACTATATGCTGCGGGAATTATAGGTGAGGACAGGTACTTGGAGCTCCTCCGCTACGTTTCAAGCTCGACCCAGGGTCGCTGAGCCCGCAGGAATGTGGGTGCTGCCTGATGAGTCAAGGTAAGCAGGGTAGCGTGAGGCCCTTCCTGAACTACGCGGTTACGGTACTTTCTATATCCTCTTCCTTCATCCTGGTTGTCCCCCTAATCTACGACTTCATAGTATACGGTGCCCCAACCCAGGTGGGCGCCTACCTCTTCATGTGGGGTGTCCTCATACTAGGTGTAGGCATGGTCCTCAGACACCTCACCTACACCACTGCCCCGCTCACGCTCACCAGTGCCCTCTACATAACCCTGCTCAACTGGCTCGTGGTGCCTGTCCTCATAGCTATGCCTGTGGCCCGAGTTTTGGCCATACCGTTCGTGGACGCATGGTTCGAGGCTGTGAGCGGCCTCACAACCACGGGTCTCTCGGTTTTCTCAGGCTCATACGACAATGGGGTTTACGTTCCCAGCGTTGAGGAGCTACCGCCGGAGATCCTGCTATGGCGAAGCCTGAGCCAGTGGGTAGGCGGCCTGGGGATCGTGGTGTTCATGATTGTGGTTATTGCCCGTACACCGGGCATAGTGGTCCTATACAGGTCGGAGGGCAGATTCGAGAGGCTGGAGCCCAGCCTTGCCAAGACGGTGCGCGAGATGCTGGCTATCTACACGTTGCTCACATTCGTCGAAACCCTGGTTCTCAGGTATACTGGGATGTCCTGGTTCGACGCCGTCAACCACGCCATGACGGCGTTGTCGACGGGCGGCTTCTCCACGAGGAATGACAGCATAGCTGCCTTCGCGTCAAGGATTCTGGAGATAACAACCATTATAGGCATGTGGCTGGGCGCCACCAACTTCCTGGACCACAAAAACATGCTTAAGGCGAGGATCCAGGAGCTCCTCAGATCCGTGGAGCTGAAAACCTTCATATTCCTTCTAACAATACTAACCGGCTTCTCAGCCTATCTTCTCAGGATAGGCAGCGTGCTTGATACCGACGAGCTCTGGCGCCGCTTCTATCAGGTCTTCTCAGCCCTCACAACCACAGGGTTTCAGACTGTAGATATACATGCAGAGGACCCGGCCTTTAAGATGGTTCTCATAGTAGCTATGCTCATAGGCGGATCTGTGTTCTCCACCGCCGGCGGCGTCAAGCTTCTGAGGATAGCGATAGTAGCCAAGTCGCTTAAGAACATGATTGCCTCGTTCATAACCCCGAAAGGCTACATAGCTTCGTCAAGGCTGGGCAGGTACACCGTCACACCGGGCCTGGCCGTGGAGGCGTTAGGCCTAATATTCATATACGTGGTCACGGTGATAGTCTCCACGCTGATAATGGTGCCCTTCGTGTCTTCGGAGTACAGCTTTATGGACGTGTTCTTTGAGGCAGCCTCAGGCCTGGCCACCACAGGGCTTTCCTCAGGGATATCAAGCGCCTCGGCCCATCTGGTGGTAAAGCTGGTCCTCATGGCCGACATGATCCTAGGCAGGCTTGAGATAGTCCCCTTCGTGGTAGGCATTTACAGCCTCACACGTAGGAGGTGAACCACATGGGGGAGAAGCCGGGCGAACTTGGACCGGAGCACTGGGATAGGGTGCTTAGAAGGATCCAGGTAACCGGGGGCTCAACCTATATAGTATCGCTGCCTAAGGAATGGGTTAGACGTAGCAACCTCAGCCGCGGCGACTATGTAGAGCTGGTGCTGGAGCTCGACGGTTCGCTTAGGATCAGGCCTGCTGAGCGAAGAGCGGAGAAGCCTGAGACCAGCATGACTGTGTCCAAGGATGAGCCCTCAGAGTGGGTTCTACGGGAATTCATATCCAGGTACCTGGCCGGATACTATACTATACGCGTATTCTTCGAGGACAACGTGGCGCCGTACAGGAGGCTGTTCAGGGTAGTTATCCCTGACAAGCTGATAGGGGTAGAGGTTGTGGACGAGTCGACAAGACACTTGGTGGCCCAATGCCTCGTGAACGTTCACGAACTTCCCCTTTCAACTGCTATCCAGAGGGCGTACAGGATAGTCTACACCATGATCTACGACGCGTTAAAGGTTGTTTCGGGAGAGCTGGGTGCTGAGATGCTGGACGACATAGTTGAGAGGGACGATCTGGTGGACAAATTCTACCTGTACAGCGTAAGGCAGCTCAATGAGCTCCTGGCTGGCCTGATTTCCCCCAGCGAAATAGGGCTTGCAAGGCTTAGCGACTCCCTCACCTATAGAATTATGGTGAAAAACCTGGAGAGGATGGGGGATCATGCTAGAAGGGTGGCGAAAAGCCTTAAGATGCTGAAGAAGCCTGTTTTGGAACCAAATCTTGGCAGGGTCGTTGTAAGGCTGGGCGAGGAATCTCTAAAACTGCTGGAGGACTCCTACAAGAGCTTCAGAGAAGGCAACACGGAGCTTGCACACAGGGTTATAGACGAGGTTAACCAAAGGCTACCCCAACTCGAGGGCCAGGCTCTCTCGTTCATCCTGGACAGGAACTACACCTCTAGGCAAATAACTTTGCTCAAAACGGTGGTTGAGAGCCTTAAAAGGGTCGCCGAGTACAGCGCCGACATAGCGGAGCTAGCCATAGATATGTCCGTCCACGGCGGCAGCGGTGTTGGCTAGAAAGAGGGCCGGGTGATGCGGAACTCGCAGTATTTGTGGCCCAGGGACATACAACTTGTCTCGCGGGCCACAACAAGCTTACCCAGATATTCTGAGAATATACCGGAGATTATGCCCCGCGCCAACGCACTATAGGGCTTGTCTGAGCGCACCCCTCTGCACTCTATGTTGTCCCTCACAAGGATTGTTGCCTCACCCTTTTCCTCATCCAGTTCCTTGAGCTCGAAATCCCCCCACCCAGCCACCTTGAGTTCCAAGAACACGAAGTGGAGTGCGTCGCGCCTCCTGCTGAACTTGTATTTTCTCAGCGCCTTCCTGAAGAAGGCTTTCCCCATATCCATACCGGCATAGAACAGATATGCCTCGCCTGTTGTGCCAAACTTCTCCCGCATGCCCCGGCTTAGCGCCTTAAGCATCATCTCAGTGAGTATAGCCACACGTTCACCCCCTATGTAGAGTGGAAAGTGGAAAACATCTACCGCCAAGCCGTTGGTCAATGGTTTACTGGCCTTAACGTCGAGCACGCCGCTAATGTTTCTAATAGCCTCCATGGACTCCTCCAGTTCCTTCTCCTTCCCCGTAACGTCGACGAAAAACACTATGCTAGCCGTGTCGCTCTGGGAAGGATTTGACACCACGGTGTTCACTATGTTTATGTTCCGAGAGGCGAAAGCTGCTGAGATCGCTTGAAGCATGCCGGGCTTGTCCTCGACTTTTAGGGCTACGGTATATATTGTTCTGCCAGGCCGGTAAACTATACGGCCGACATCCAGCGGTCTATCCAAAATATCCTCCTCACTAGGATATCCCGGTTTGTATAATAAAAATGCTTACTCTCTTCAGCCATTCTACTAGTCAAACACGATTCTAGAGTTTCCAAGCATTTCTAGGCGTATAGACGCATGCCGGATCCTCGGCGAACGGGTCACCTGTATAAGCATAGGCTCTAGCCCTGCTCCCCCCGCACAGGTCTCTGTACTCGCAGACCCTGCATCTCCCCTTGAGTATGCTGCTGTCCCTAAGGCCCCTGAGTATGCTGCTGTTCCTATAGATCTCCCTCAATCTCGCCGTCCTGACATTGCCTACAGGGAGGGGGAGAAAGCCGCTTGGACGTACCGAGCCGTTGTAAGCCACAAAGATTACACCTTTCCCGTCCCGTGTGCCTGCCGTGTGCGCCCTAGCCTTGCCCCTCGGCTCTCCGAGGAGTTTAATGGTCTTCTCCATCAACCTGAGGTAGAGCGGGCCCGTCTTAACCGGTAGTCCTTCATTCTCGGCTCTCAGCCTCTCCACCACAACTCTACGGAACATGGGGCCCTCCGTTGTGCGGACCAGGATGCCGTATCGGGAAGCGTCGTAGAGGAAGTGGGAGACGTCCTCGTACTCCTGAGGCGTTAGGTCAAGCGAGAAAGCGCCCCTTCCCGTAGGGACGAAGTAGAATACCTCCCACACACCCACTCCCAGTTCTAGGAGGAGCTTCAGTGTTTCGGGGAGATACTCCACGGTATCCCTCATAACCACGGTGTTGACCTGTACTCTCATGTTCCTGTCTATAGCCTCGGCCAGCATCTCGACGGTTCTCCTCCACACTCCCCGTATCCCGCGGATGGAGTCATGAACCTCTGGTACGGCTGAGTCTAGGCTTATGGAGATTGCCTTAACCCCTGCCTCTAGGAACTTGTCGAGGGTTTTCGGTGTGAGCAGTGGGGTAACGCTTGGCGCTACAGCAACTCTGATCCCTTTGCTTGACGCGTAGGCCAGCAGCTCCCATATGTCTGTCCGCATGAGGATATCGCCGCCTGTAAACACGAGTATAGGGTGTGGAGCCCCGAACTCCGCTACCTGGTCTATCAGGTCTAGGCCCTCCTCTGTTCCAAGCTCGCCTGGAAGGGGGTTTTCTATGGCTTCAGCTCTGCAGTGTTTGCAGGCGAGTTTGCAGGCCTTGGTGGTTTCCCAGAAGACGAGCAGCGGTTTCTCCCCGTAATCCCATGAGGCCTTGCCATGCATGTATGCTACGCCCTATAAGCCCGTTGCCAGGTTAACCCTAATAGCGTGTTCATATATACATTTCTTACCTGTCTAGCTCTCTATTAGGCTAGAAATATCCTGAACGCTGTAAAAGCTGATAACGCTCCGAGAACAGTCCCCATAGCTACTTGGAGCACGGTATGCTTACCGAGCTTCACCCTGGCCCATCCAACCATTAACGTGGCAAGGCCCGCCATGAGGGTGAGGGGCGCACCAGCCAGGTAGTAGAAGCCGACGACCGCTTCTGCAACACCGAGGGCATGGATACTGACCTTCCACCTTTTGGAGGCTACATACGCCATCAGCCCGCCTATACCGTACCCAGTCATTATGGCTGACACGTATCTTGCCGATGAGAGAAAATATACTACAAAGGCCCCAACGAGGTTCGAGGCTGAGGCGAATAGCAGGGGAGTCCCGCGCAGCCCCCTGCTTGGCAGATCCCAGGGAGCCCCATTGAGCCTTGCCCACGAGATCGCGAAGGCGAGCGGGAGGAAGGAGGAGAACATTAGGGCTAGCGGGAGGCCGAGCCACTCACCCATAATTTTGGCGGAGGCTATGTAAAGGGCTGCTGCAACCAGTGATGGCTGAAGTACCAGGGAAACGGCCAGCGCCAGCCTCCTCAAAGCCTCCACCAGTCCTCACAGGCTATGGTGAGAGAAGTATATAACGGTTTATGGAGGCATGGCACCCCTCCGCCTCCGAAGCGAGAACCTGGCCGTCAGTATCCTCTCGCTGTTGAACAGCTTTGATGCTGCCAGGAGCAGCGCGGCTAGGTATATCAGCATACCTGCAAACCCAATGGCGGCCTTAGCAGCATCGTTGCTCGCCACTCCGAGGAAGGCGTTGAGCAGATGGACGTAGGGGTCTAGCATGAGGACGGCCTGGATGCTTGCTGGGAGGCTTTCTAGGCTCACGCCGAACATGAACACGAACAGCGGCAGTATTAGGGGGAGTGACACGTAGCTGGAGAACACCTGGGCGCTTTTAACATCGCTGACGAACACGGAGGCAAGTATTCCTATGCCTATGCTTATCAGCAGTCCCAGCAGCAGGGCGAGGAAGTAGAGTATAGCCTCCATGGGGCCTACAGTTATGGTGAGAGGCATAGACTCGGCACCCGGCATAGAGGAGGCGTAGAGAGCCATGTATACTAGGAAACCACCCGTATAGCTCATGGCCCCGAGAGCTGCGATCAGCGAGACGCCGGCCAGCTTTCCTAGTAGGATCTCTGTCCTCGACACCGGCAGGGTCAGCAGCATCTCCAGGGTCTTGGCCTCCTTCTCAAGAGCCATAGAGACCGATGCCACCTGGAGAGCGGCCATTACTGCTGTTAGTAGCATTATTGGGAGGATGAAAACCTGTGCGAAGAGGCGGCCCATGACCTCCTCGGGCCCGCCCTTGACAGGCTTGCCGAAGAGTATGACCGTTCCCTTCTCCACCACCGGACTGGCTACAAACTCTATGGTGGCGTTGGGGTAAACCTGCCTAACAGCCTCCAACAATATGTTCTTGTTAAACGCATCGATATAGGCTGAGATCCTCCCCATGCCGGGCAGCCCGAAGAAGCTGAGCTTGGCCATGTACAGGTATTCCTCCACTATGCCCGGAACCCCTTCTGTAAGGTTGCTGCCGAAGCCCTCAGGCACAACGACTAGGATCTCCACACCCTCCTCCTGGTACAGTTTTGTCAGGGTTTCGACGGGATCCCCGGGTCCGACCAGCCGCACGTGGCTGGCCACCGACTCCAGGTAGCTTGTGAATTCGGCTGCCGTTTCCGAGGTGTCGAGAACCATGACGGCCATCTTTACAGGCTTCCCGGCCTCCTTAACTGCAGCCTTGAAGGACAGGCTCATAACCCCGCCGAGCACGGCGAACATTATGAGGGGCCCTACTATCATTCCCAGCAGCACGACGCGCTCCTTGAACAGGTCCTTGACCTCTTTCCTGATCAGGGGAAGTATCTTCAACCAACTGCACCCCCAGATTTTACAGCCTGGATGAATGCTTCTTCGAGATTGGAGGCCCCATACTTAGCCTTGATCTCGTCCGGGGTTCCGGAGTCCACTATAACGCCTTCATGGATGAAGGCAACCCGGCTGCAGAGGTACTCTACCTCGAGCATGTTGTGGCTTGACAGCAGGACAGCGGCGCCGGTCTCGGAGACGTAGTGCTTGATCGCCTTCCTCACTTCTACTGCGTGGTATACGTCTAGTCCTGTTGTTGGTTCGTCCAGTATTGCTAGCCGGGGCCTGACCATCAGGGTACGGGCAAGCAACAACCTCCTCCTCATACCCTTACTATAGGTGCTGGTGGGCTCGTAGAGCCTGGCGCCGAGGCCGGAAAGCCTGGCGCCCAGCTCCACCATTTCCTCCGCCTCGCTCCTGGTGGAAGCGTAGATCTCGGCGGTAAACTCGAGGAAGTCTGCCCCGGTAATGTTCTTGTAGACCCCGGCCTCCTCAGGTAAGTAGCTTATGAGCCTCTTGACCGCTTCAGGCTCCCTCGCCACGCTGTGACCGTAGACATAGGCGTCGCCGCGGCTGGGACTGAGCAGCGTGGCCACTATTCTCAGCGTTGTTGTCTTCCCAGCTCCGTTGGGCCCTATTAGGCCGAAAACCTCCCCCACCCTGACCTCGAAGCTCACTCCTCTGAGTGCATGTATCTTTCCGAACCACTTCTCTAGCGATACTACTCTCAGGGGTTCACTGGGCTCCATCCCACGTACCCCGCAGGGCTTCTTGGTCCTCCATGATGGTAGGGGCACCAATATAATATTTACACACCCCAACCATGGTAATAGTAAGGGTGTGATGAGTACGCCATCGACCGATCCTCCTCCTTGCTGGGAGGGGTGAGGCGTCCCGTCCCCACTGAACCACGGGTGATCCGCGTGCCTCCCCCACTGCCACCCATATACGGTGTAGCCCTAGCATCAGCGGGCATAGTGGCACTGGTACTCTCCCTCATAGTAGCCAGCATACCCTTATGGCTGGCGTCCAAAATACTGGGCCTTAGGCGCAGCGATCTCGGCACAGCGCTGGTAGCCCTACTGGTCATGGCCCTACTCTTCATGGCGGCATCCATCGCTACGATCTTCATTTACCCCCTGAACGGGCTCGTTGGCTTCATAGCGGCGCTCTGGGGAGCCAAGAAAATCTATGACACTGGGTGGCTTCAGGCCTTCCTCCTAGTGCTGGTCTCCACGGTTATAGTGGTCGTTATGACGCTTGCCCTAGCATCTCTGCTGGCGGGGCTAGCCCTTTTCCCGGCACACCCCTAAGACATGGACAGAACATTATTAACCGCATGTTATGAAGAGATCTTAGGGTAGGCCCGGAAGACGCCGCCCGGGAGGCGTGGGGATGACCGGGCCTCTCCCGGCCTTCACTTTAGAGATGAGCACTATCAGTAGCCCTCATGTTACGTCTTGCCGCCTTTTAATAGGCTGAAGCTTGTGATAATTGTAAGGATTTTCTAGGCAACTCCTGAGGATCTCAAGACGCCGGGATTACGGGCTCTGCACCTCAACTACTCCTCCAGGATATACTACTATTAACAGGCCTCTCTTGGGGGTGGCTGTGGACGCTATTCTAGCCAGGGCTCTGGCTAATTTTTCCAGCTCCTGTTTGTCCGGGTTGTATGCTATGTAGATTACTCCACTGCCCGCCCTTGAAAGCATCCAGGGAAGCGTGTAGTCTGAGTCTCTCGTCACTATGACTCTCCCTAAATTGTTTGACACCTCTATAACCTCCAGGTCGCTCCTACCTCTTCCCACAGCATCAGCTATACGGATCACATCTATGCCCAGCCTCCTCAAAATAGACACAAGACGCCTAGGTATGTTCTCATCAGCCAGTAATTTCAGCAAAGACCGTTACCCTCCTTAGAGCCTCGGAAGCATAGCGTAAAGCTTCATATACGGCTTCCACCGGGATCTCGAGCTCCTCGGCTACCTCTTTAGGGCTCCACCCAGCCGAGAGCATTCCAAGAATATCATCCACCGAGACCCTAGTCCCCCTCACGGTGGGCCTGCCACCACGTCTTCCCCGCACAACTTCCAAGTACTTAAAACCTGGAAGGAGCACCAAGCGCTTCCACCAAGATACCTACACTGTAGCTGAACACTATATATATTGCCACGCCCCTCCAAGCCTGTATGGGCTCAGGAATGGCCGGGCCTTTCCCGGCCTTCGAACTTCTATTAGACACATGTTTCTAACCCTTCAATCTTCGAAGAGCCCCGCTAAAATTGGGACCCTGGCCTTCCAGTTTTTGACTTTAACCATCTAATTATCTTCATGTCGCTGGGTGGCTATGTGGTAGCCAGGTCTAGCCATTTCAGGACTCTCCTCGGCCTGGGCAACTCGGGGGTTTTCGCCACCTGGTGTAGCTCTTGGTCTTCGGTTAGCAACATAGCGTTTCGAACCACTGCTGTTGCATAGATAACTCTGTCAAAGTAGTCCTGCAGCCCGGCGTCAATGAGTAGTTTGTCGGCTACTTCTTCTACTTCGGGGCTTGTAAGCACAGTCTGCACT
>JALURJ010000210.1 GCA_027016915.1 Desulfurococcales archaeon
GGAGGAGGGAGGAGCTGGAAAGGCTGAGAAGCGCCGGAACCCCTATAGTCGTCGTCTGGGGGATGAGCGGTATAGGGAAGACTAGCCTTGTTGCAAAGGCTTTCGAGAACCTGGGGAAACTCTACTGGCACACGCTTAGCAGGCTGGACACGCCCGAGTATGTTTTGTGGAGGCTCGCCTTCTTCCTTTCAGGCTTAGGGTACAGCAGGCTCCTCAACTACCTGGGAACCCCTGGAAGGAGCGTCGAGTTGGCGGCTGACATGGCTATCGAGGGGCTCAGCGCAGCCGGTGCAACCCTGGTCTTCGACGACTACCACGTGGTTGAGGGCTCCGAGGCAGGAGCCCTGGTGAGGAGGCTTGCCAGGCGCTCCGGCGGCTACAGGGTTGTCATAGTCTCGAGGAGGAGGCCCAGGGGCCTGCCATACCACGAGTCCGGCATGGTTTCAGAGATTCTCCTGAAGGGGCTCTCACCACCCGAGTCTGAGGAGCTTCTGAGGAGGAGGGGTGTGGAGCTTGAGCCCGGCGAACTAGCTGAGGTTTACGCTGCAACGGCTGGCCACCCCCTCCTCCTCCACATGTTCGCGGAGGCCTACAGGTCTGGCGGGCTGGGCCAGTACAGGGGCGAGGCCGCCAGGTATCTTTGGAGGGAGGTGTACTCAGCCCTCCCCGAGCCGGAGAGGAGGCTGCTCTCCATTCTCGCCGCCTTCGAGGATCCCCAGCCCCCCGAGCTTATAGCCGAGCTCTCCGGCATTAGGAGCCCTGAGCCCCACCTCTACAGGCTTGCCGATAGGGGTCTCGTCGAGCAGCTCCCCGAGGGGTTTAGGGCGTACCCGCTGGTGGCCAGCCTCGTTGGGCGCGCCGGGAGAAAAGATCTCCGCCTAAAAGCAGCCGAATACTATGCTAGGAGGGGTGGCTGGATCAACAGGCTCAGGGCGATGAAGTACTACATGGAGGCTGGCAGACCCGACTTGGCTGCAGAGCTTGTGGCTGGGAGGGTTCTGAGGGACGACTACACCTACCTAAGCTACCTCGACTCCTACAAGATGGTGGTGGATGAGCTGGCCCGTGCGGAGCTCCCGCCGAGGCTGAGGCTTTACGTGGCCCACGACGCCGCGCTCCTTGAGAGGCAGAAAGGAAGGATCCCCGAGGCAACCCGGATCCTCGAGGAGGCCGTGGACCGAGCCGAGGGTCTAGGAGACCCCGTGGTTCTCGCAAACCTGGCTCTAAGCCTATCCTACATATACGCCGACCTCGGCAGAGTGGAGGAAAGCCTAAGGCTTGCCGAGAGGGGTTTGAGGATAGCGGAAGAGGTAGGGGACAACCGCCTCACGATGGCCGCCTACGCCAACATGGTTAAAGCCCTAGCCATGGGAGGCTGGCTCGACAAGGCCTACGAGTACCTGGTGGAGGAGATAAGGGTGGCCGAAGGTCTGGGAGACCCCTTCTACGTCGTTTGGAGCAGAATACATCTGGGAGAGTTGCAGCGAATGAGGGGAAGGCTGAAGGAGGCCGAGAGGAGTGCCGAAGAGGCATACATGTACGCGGAGGAGCTAGGCCTCAAACACCCCCAGGCCTTTGCAGCACTGGTCCTGGCCGAGATATATGAAGCCACGGGCAACGCCGGGAAGATGCTCAGATACGCGGAGGCCTGTGAAAGGATCCTGGCCGAACTAGGCATGATCCACAGGTTGTCCAGCGCCAAGTTCTACAGGGCGAAGGCCCTTGCAGCCTTAGGCAGGCCCGAGGAGGCTCTGGCCGTAGCAGAGGAGGCCCTGAGGCTAGCGGAGAAGATGGGCGACACCTACATTGTGCCGATGCTCCGCTGGCTCTTGGGCGACACGCTGATGAGCATGGGTAGGACCGGGGAGGGCCTCAAACACCTCTCACTCATAGCCAGGACAAGCTCCTGGACCGTCAGGGAGGCCTGCCAAAAGGCTAGGGAGACCCTGAAGAGGGCGGGAATGGAGCAGGAGATACCCAGGATACTTGAAGGATGTCACGACGAATAGGCCAGCAATACCGCCAGGTTAAACCAGCATACTAGGTGGTTGAGGATGCTATCATATACACTCCTACCAGTACGAGGGCTGCCGCCGCCCAGTGATGCTTGCCCGGCCTAACATCGCTTCTACCAGCAGCTGCGAGGAGGGCTGTTGCGATTAGGGGCCTGGTGTTCTGGAGGGGTGCAACCACGCTGGCCCCGAGGACTGTGAGGGCGAAATACCTGCTTATCTGCCCAGAGGCTGCAAGTATCCCCATAAGTGAGACCCTGGAATCGGTTAGGCCGCTCCGCAAACTACCACTGCTAAGGCTCATCAGGACAGCCGAGGCGCTGCCGGCCAGGTAGGCCAGGGCAACGCCTGTTACAGGGTGGCCGCCGCTCAGGTTGCCCAGCCTCGCCAGGACTATGCCCAACGCTATTAGAAAGCCATTTCCGAGCCCTGCAGCAATGCCTTTCAGGCTCCGCCTCTCCAAGCCGCCCGACGCCAGATAGGCTGCTGCGAGGATGAGGAACACGCCAGCCCATACCCGGAGATCCGGGTTCTCCCCTGCGATGAGCCATCCGAGAATGGCGCCGAAGACGGCGCTCGTGCTGGACATGGTGCTGCCCCCGCTGGAGCCGAGTATCCTTATTGCCGTGTAGAGGAGGGTTCTTCCAAAGGAGAAGTTGAGGATCCCTGCGAGGGCATAGTATACCGCTGCCTCAGCCGAGATCCCCGCTCCCAGGAGGAGCGCGGCGCCCCCCACCAGAGGGAGGCCCCAAAGCATAGTATAGCATGTGAGAACCTCGTGTCTGTACTCGAGGCCGGAAGCCTTAGCTATGGCGTCGTGGGAGGCGAAGGCAAAGCCAACATATATGGCCAGCGCCAAGGATTCTTGGGGCCCCACCCATCACACCCACGCTGCACGATTCTTGGACCATCCTTGGCTTTTATACTATAGCGCTAATAGCGGTTCAGGCAGGGCATCAATACCCAGGCCTGGGCGGGAATACTTCGTTACTGCAACGCAGTCACGCTGGAGGCCTGAACCCGGCATAGTAGTCTCGGAGGGCCGACATTATCATGTCGGCAGCTATCGATGCGATGATTATGGACATGAACCTGCCCAGCGCCTTCATAGCATTGAAGCCCACGACGCGGACCAGGATGCCTGAGTATTTTAAGACAAGGTAGGTTGCGAGTGCAGCCATCACGGCTCCCGGGACCAGGGAGTAGAGGGGGTACTTGGTGGCTAGAAGTATGCTGGTAGCCATCGTGCCCGGCCCCACTATGAGGGGTGTAGATATGGGCACGGCGGCTATCTCCACAGGGTCTATTTTCTTGCTCCTGGGGGCACCGCTCAGCATGTCGACGGCCACAGCCATCAGCAGTATGCCTCCGCCCAGCCTTAGGCCGGGGAC
>JALURJ010000211.1 GCA_027016915.1 Desulfurococcales archaeon
CCCTCATCTCCTCGTATAGCCTGGTTATCTCCTGTTGGAGCTCGTCTATCCTGGAAGACCTTTCATCTATGGCCTGTTTCAGCTCATCTATCTTGGAGGACAGCTCGTCGAGCTGCCTGCTGACCTCCTCTATCCGGGCCTTCAGCCTGCCGAGCTCCTCACGCAGCTTGGCGCGCTTAGCATTAACGTCCCGGATTTCCAGCCTCACGGCGTTGAGTTCGGCTTTCAGCTCGGCCAGGGTTATCTGGGCCTGCTTCTTCTCCCTCCTGAGCTGGATGACCCTTTCGAGCAGGGCCTCCAGCCTGGCTATACGTCTTATGAGCTCGTTCTCCTCCTCCAGGCTGAGCACACTGGTCTGTTGCTTCCACTCCAGCTCCTCTATCCTCCTCCTCAGCGAGGCTATGGAGACCCTGGGCTCGGAGATGCCGAAGGCCTGCTGCCTGAGCTCCCTTATCTGGTCGAGCAGCCCCTTCAGCTGCTCGCTCAGCTTTGCCCTCCTCTCCCTCAGCTCCGCCAGTTTCTCCTGGATCTCCCGCTTCCTCTGCCTCAGGTCCTTTACCTCGGCTATGAGTTCCTTGTGCCTCTCTATGAGGCTGCGGCGCTCCTGCCTCAGGCTGGTGACCTCGTCTATGAGGGTGAACCTCTGCTCCTTGAGCCTCCGTATATCCTCTCTAAGGCTGGTTATCTTTTCCAGCAACTGCTCCTCCGACTCCACAGGGTTACGACCTCCCACCAACTATGATCCTGGCATCCGCCACGGCGGCGCCTTTATCGTAGGACATCACAGGATTCATGTCGAGCTCCCTTATTTCCTTCACCTCGTCCATGAGGCGGGAAACCTTCACTATTATGTCGACGAGGGCCTCCTTGTCCCTCGGCGGCATGCCCCTATAGCCGTCGAGGAGCCTGCTCGCCTTGATCTCGCTTAACATCTCGTAGGCCTCCTCCCTCGAAACCGGCGTAACCCTGAAGGACACGTCCTTCAGCACCTCGACGAAGATGCCGCCCAGGCCGAACATTACGACGGCGTCGAATATAGGGTCCCGGGTGGCCCCCACTATGACCTCGAGTCCCTTGGGCACCATCTTCTGGACCAGCACACCCACGATCTCGGCGTCGGGGACGTGTTTCTCCACACTGCTCAGTATCCTCGTGTAGGCCTCCGCCACCTGCTCCTCCGTCTCCAGTCCCAGGACTACTCCGCCCACGTCGCTCTTATGGACTATGCTGGGAGAAACTATCTTGAGGACCACTGGGAACCCGATCCTCCTGGCGGCCTCCACCGCCTCCTCCGGGGACCTTGCAAGCGCCACCTCCGGCACGGGTAGCCCGTACTCCCTGAGAACAGCCATGGCTTCGTGCTCGTGGAGCTTGCGCCGGCCCTCCGAGACGGCCCTCTCAATGATCCTGTCCACGCTCAACGCGCCACACCCAGCACCCTGCCATACCTGTATAGTGCCCAGAGGGCCCTCGCGGCCCTCTCGACCGTCTCGTACACTGGTATTCCGCTCTTTTCAAGCTTCCTCCTCAGCACGGAGGTCTCTCCTCCCCCGAAGCTCATGGCAACCACGGGTAGGCCCGTGCCCCTGGTTGTATTGGCAATAATGTCGGCCAGCCCCGCGTCGAACCCGGGTGGATGTATGAGCGCTACTACCAGGAGGGCGTCCACCTCGCCGCTGCGGACCACCACTTCTATGGCGCGCCTATAGTCCTCGTTACTACCGCCTCCGGTCACGTCGACGGGGTTCTTCACAGAATAGAAGGGCGGGAACATCTCTCTCAGCCTGGCCTGGAGCTCCTCGGAGAACAGCGGAACCCTCAGCCCCAGGCTCTCCAGTGCGTCGGTTGCCATCACGCCGGGCCCCCCGGCATTGGTTATCACCGCCACTCTGTTGCCCCTGGCCGGGGGCTGCATCGTAAGCGCCTTGGCTAGGTCGAAAACGTCGACGACGTCGGCGGCCTCTATGGCCCCTGCCTGCCTTAAGGCTGCTCTGAACACCTTGTAGCTCCCCGCCAGCGCCGCGGTGTGGGAGATCGCTGCAACGGCCCCGCGCGCTGTTCTGCCGCCCTTCAGCACTATGACGGGTTTCTCCCTAACCACCCGTCTCACAGTCTCTATGAACGCCTTGCCCCGCCCAGGCTTGAGGCCCTCGACGTAGACCACTATCACCCTGGTCTCCGGGTCTTGGGCGAGGTACTGGAGCATGTCCACATCGTCCACATCCACCTTGTTCCCGTAGCTCACCGCCTTGGACACACCTATACCCATGTAGGCTGCCCAGTCCAGCATGGCTGAGAGCAGCGCCCCGCTCTGACTGATAATCGCTATCTCGCCAGGCGGGGGGCGCATCATCTTCTCCTCGGGGAGGAAGAAGGTGTCCATGCCGCCGTGGAGGTCGAGGACCCCTATGCAGTTAGGCCCTATCACCCTGGTTCCCGTCCCCCTGATAGCCTCCCTAACCCTCTCCTCGAGCCTTGCTCCCTCGGGGCCCGTCTCGGCGAAGCCGCCGCTGATAATTATTATGCCCCTGACACCCTTCCTGACGCAGGCTTCGACGACTCCAGGCACCATGGGGGCTGGGACTAGGATCACCGCGAGGTCGAGGGGCTCCGGGATCTCCTCGACGCTTCTATAGCACTTGAGCCCTAGAACCTCCCCGTACTTGGGGTTGACAGGGTAGATCCTCTCCCTCTTGTACCTGTTGAGGAGCCTCTGAATAACGACGTAGCCCAGCCTGCCCGGCGTTGGAGAGGCTCCGACCACAGCTATGCTCCTAGGCTTGAAGAACACCTCTATGTCGCTGGTGCCGCGGTTCTCCAACCCTCATCCACCCGGGAAACGTAAGCGCTCTGTGATAAACGTAACGTCCCGCCGCAGACTTGTGGCCCGTGAACTATTAAGGTTTGCCCGGCATGCTAAAGGTTAACCAGCAAGTATTCGTGGAGCTAGATCCTGCCGGAGGGCTCCTCGGTCAGGTAATCCTCTCCGCCCACCAGAACCTGCTGCAGCGCCGCGTATACAGCGTCTATCCCCGACATAGTTTTCGACGATGCCTCCACCAACTCCACCATGCTCTCCCCCGCCGCGTAGGCTTCAGTCAGGCTCCTCGCCACCTCAACTATCCCGGGCTCCACCCCCTCCCGGTATAGGCGGTCCTCGAAGTACGGGGGCTCCTCCAGCATCCTCCTTATCTCCTGGATGGCGTCAGCCGACACTATATCCGACTTACTGAGCACGGGGACTAGGGGCATGTTAACCCTAACCCTCACAGAGGTGTAGAGTAGGAGGACCGAGAGGAGGCTCGAGGGTCTGGAGGCGAATAGGGGGTCTACGAGGAAGACCCCCGCGCTCCTAGCTCCCCCCGTTATGCTGGAGAGGACTACGGGCCCCGTTGAGCGGAAGGCGAAGAGCTCCATCTGCCCCGGCGTGTCGAGGATAACGTAGTTGGCCTCGGTCTCCCTGATCTCGTTCACCAGCTGCTCCAGGTGGGAAACAATCATATCAACAGCCGCCACCAGGGCCCCGTTGGGCCCCAGGCCCATCTTGGTCATAAGCTCCCTTGCATCAACATAGTTCCTCACATCAACGTCGGGCGTGTAGGGGATCCACTCCGCCGCCGGGTCGAGGTTGACCCTGGCCACGCCCAGCTCGTTGTCCTCCATCCAGTCGGCCAGCGCCGCCGTCATGTAGGACTTTCCAGAACCAGCAGTACCTAGGACTACGATGAAGTACAATCCAGCTACCCCAACCCACTATGACTTGCAGGAGTATTAGTGTATTTCCCGGCGCTAGAAGAAGAACAGTCTCCTAGGCTTGGACCCGTGGAACCTGCCCTTGATCTTGACCTGGTAGCCGCACCTGGGGCACTTGTTGCCCTCCTTGAGCCTCCACGCTGTCACGTAGAAGCCCTGCCTCTCAACTACGGGGTAGCCGCAGCCGGGGCAGTAGGTGTTCTCCAGCGGGTGCCCCCACACGTTGCCCAGGAAGACGTGCTTCAAACCCTCCTCCCGGGCTATCTTGGCAAGCTTCTCCATGGTTCCGATGGGGGTTGGGGGCACGTCCCTGAGCATGTAGTCGGGGTGGAAGCGGAGGAGGTGGAACGGGGTCTCGTCGCCCAGATTCTCGGCCACCCACCTGGCTAGCCTTCTCAGGTCCTCCGGGTCGTCGCCGTACTCCGGGACCACCAGGTTGGTTATCTCCACCCATATTCCGTGGCGCTTCATCTCGAGCAGCGTTTCGAATATGGGCTCGGGGTCGGGGACCCCCATGAGTTTCCTGTAGAACTCCCTATTGCCTGCACCCTTGAAATCTACTGTTGCTGCGTCCATGTAGGGTGCCAGCATCTCCACGGCTTCGGGGGTTGCGTAGCCGTTGGTCACCATGGTGTTGAACAGCCCCTTCTCCTTGGCCAGCTTGGCCGTGTCAAGCATGAGTTCGAAGAATATGGTGGGTTCGTTGTAGGTGTAGCTTATCCCGTCGGCCCCCACCCTCACGGCGTAGTCGACTATCTTCTCGGGTTCCATGTAGTCGCCATAGAGGCCCTCCTCCAGCCTGGACTGGCTTAGGCTCCAGTTCTGGCAGAACTTGCAGTAGAAGTTACAGCCAACGGTGGATATGGAGAACACTTGGGAGCCGGGCTCGAAATGGATGAGGGGCTTCTTCTCTATGGGGTCGAGGTTCGCCGCTGAGAGGAGGCCGTATACGAGTGTGTAGAGCTTGCCGTCAATGTTCTTCCTAACACCGCACACCCCATACCTGCCCGGAGCTATGGTACACCTCCTGTGGCACAGGTCGCATTTAACGTAGCCGTCGCCGCTGGGCCTCCATAGGAAGGCCTCCCTCACATGCTTTCCCCGGGCTTCGAGCCTCACCATACTATATCCTCCTCCAGGAGCCACACCACTCTACGTTTGGGTATGGACTTTAACCCTATAATGTCTACCCTGCCACCGCACTTAGGGCAGCACCCGTCCTCAAGCGCAACAGCCGAAACTCTGCCTCCCAGCCTCTCCACTAGGGGCACGCCGCAGCTCGGACACCTTGTCGCCGAGAACCTCTCCCAGGGATCCCCGTGGACATACACGTACTTGAGCCCCGCGTCGACCGCCCTCTCGTAGAGCCTCCTAGCCTCCTGGCCCGGCAGGCTCTCCGAGCCTAGGGGCACCACGTGGAGCGGCGTCCTAGACCCCAGGGTGCCCAGTACTGCTGAGAAGTGGGTTGAGGATCTCCTGCTCCCAGACCTATGGTAGTAGACCACCTCCAAGTGAATCTCCTCGCTCCTCAGCCTGGAGAGGTTGTCGAGGAAAACCCTGAAGTCCACGTCGCCGGGAGGATCTCCCATCACCTCGTACACCAGGAAGTCGCCGGCCCTGGCGGCCCTCTCAACCCTTCTCCAGGACACGTAGCCGCCCGTCTTGTACCCGCAGCTATACCCTCTGTCCCTCAGCTCTCTACACGCATCGTAGACCCAGTCGTTGATGAGGGGCTCTGCGCCCGCCACCGCTATGTGGGAGGCCTTGGACTTCTCAGTCCTCTCAACCACGATAGCGGTCTCCAAGGGCCTGAGCTCCAGGCTTCTCGGCCCGGCCGCCAGGGGCTCCCAGGGGCAGCCCTCGCACCTATACGTGTAGCCCCCGACCCAGAGCTTGAGGAGAACGGTGCCTGGATGGTAGTGGTAGAGGGGGAGGGCCTCCACGGAGCCAATGGTCATCATGAGGGCCTTCCAGGGGTAGAGGTCCCTTCCCAGGGCGAAGCCGCAGTAGGACTTCCCGCTGCACCGGCGTGGGCACCTGGTGCACTCCATTTTTAATGCCTCAAACTAGTTTATGGGTGGTGGTTTAAGTGATTGTAGTCAGAGGCCCCTCGGACGAGACGGGGTTCTCTGAGTCGCTTGCGCGGAGCCTAGGCGCCGAGCTGGTGGAGGCTGAGCACAAGCTCTTCCCCGACGGCGAGTCCTACGTCAGGGTTCCCGCAGACCTGCGCGGCGAGACCGTCGTCGTGGTGCAGCCCACCTACTACCCTCAGGACAAGAACCTGGTTGAACTCATGCTTCTGGCCGACGCGGCCCGCGGCTCGGGCGCGTCGAGGGTGGTCGGGGTGGCCCCCTACCTGGCCTACACGAGGCAGGACAAGGTTTTCCGTCCCGGCGAGCCCGTAAGCATAAGGGCGGTTTTGAGGGCCCTCCACGCCTCGGGGGTCGAGGTCCTGGCAACAGTGGAGCCCCACTCCAAGGGTGAGTTGGGACACTTCCCCGGCAAGGCGCTTGGAGTGGGTGTGATGAGGTATATGGCGGCCAAGCTGTCGCCAAGGCTGCACGACCCGCTCGTACTCTCGCCCGACCTGGGCGGCGTGGAGAGGGCCAGGGAGTTCGCCGAAGCCATCGGCGCCGACTTCGACTACCTCGAGAAACATAGGGACAGGGTCACGGGGGAGGTGTCGATGAGGCCCAAAACGCTCGACGCCTCCGGCAGGGAGGTCGTCATAGTAGACGACATAATCAGCACCGGGGGGACAATGGCGCTGGCGGCCAGGCTTCTCCTGGGCCAGGGGGCTAAGAGGGTTGTAGCGGTGTGTGTTCACGCCCTCCTGGTCGGGGACGCGTATGCCAAGCTGAAAACCGTCGGCGTAGATGAGGTGGTAGCGGCCAACACGCTTCCAACACCGCCCGGCGTCCAGCAGGTGGACGTCGCGCCGCCCGTAGCAGATGCCATCAAGGAGGTGTTGGGGAGCGGGTAGCCTGATGCTCTACGCCTACCTCTCAGGGGAGCACCCCACGCTCCCCCTCGCGGAGCTCAAAGCTATACTCGAGGCTGAGGACCAGCCCTACCGGGTTCTCCACGTCTTCGAGCAGCTAGCCCTTCTCGAGGCTACGCCTGAAGCAGCCCCCATAGTTGTGGGCAGGGCTGGGATGGTCAAGGAGCTGGGGCTGGTGGTTGCCGTCGCCGAGGCCGACCACGACTCCATAGTAGAGGCCGCCGAATCCGCTGACTGGAGCCCCGTCAGATGCCCCTTCTACGTTAAGCCCCGTTTCATCCAAGGCTACGGCTCCACCCTACTGGACGCCTCCAGGCTTGCCGCCGATGTGGGCAGGGCTGTGGCCAGGGCCACTGGGTGCGGAGTGAGCGTCTCCAAGCCTGCCAGCACAGTGAGGGTTATGGTGAGCGAGGGCGCGGCAGTGCTGGGGGTGGTTCTTGCAAGGCAGAGGTACTCCGACATGCGTGCCCGGAGGCCCCGGGTCAGGCCATTCTTCAAACCAGGCGCCCTGAGCCCAGAGCTGTCCAGGGTCTTCGTCAACCTGGCCAGGGCTAGGAGGGGAGGCATTTACCTGGACCCCTTCTGCGGCACAGGGGGCTTCGCCGTAGAGGCCGCCCTCATGGGGGCCAGGGTTATCTGCGGCGACCTGGACAGGATTATGGTTCGCGGCGCTAGGACCAACCTCTCATGGCTCGGCCTCGTGGATAGGTGCGAGGTCTACCACGGCGACGCCCTCAGCCCTCCCCTGAGGGGCGGCACAGTCGACTCGATAGGCACCGATCCCCCCTACGGCAGGTCAACCACCACGGCCAGGAGGCCGGTAGTGGAGGTGGTGGAGGGGTTCCTCCACTCAGCAGCTGAGCTGCTGAGGCGGGGAGGCTACGTTTCCTTCGCCATGCCGCGCACCGCAGGGGACCCCGAGGAGGTCCTGGCCAGGGCTGGGCTAGTCATGGTGGAGAAACACTTTATGAGAGTTCACCGTAGCCTTACACGACTACTGGTGGCGGCTGTCCGGCCATGAACTCGCTTAGAATAGTGTTCCTCGGAACAGGGGCCGCTGTCCCCAGCAGGGATAGAAGTCTCCCGAGCCTAGCCATTCAGGCCGATGGAAGGATACTTCTCTTCGACGTCGGGGAAGGTGCTCAGCACAGGATGCTGCAAGCCGGCCTAAGTCCCCTCAAGGTAGTGGCGGTCTTCATAACCCACCTCCACGGAGACCACGTGTTCGGGCTTCCCGGCCTCCTCCAAACCATGGCGATGATGGGGCGCGAGGAGCCCCTCACCATATATGGGCCTCCCGGGCTTAAGGGTTTCGTTGAGGCGGCGCTCGAACTCTCCAGCCGTAGCCCCAGCAACCCAAGGTTCAAGGTAAAACTCATCCTCGGAGAGGATCTGCGCTACGACTCAGAGGACTATGTTGTGGAGTCGTTTCCTGTGGAGCACTCTCCCGGCTCGCTGGGCTACGTCTTCCGTGAACGTGATAAGCCGGGCCGTGTGAACTTAGATCGGCTTAGAAAGCTAGGGCTGGAGCCTGGCCCCTACCTTAGAGTCCTCAAGGGAGGCAGACCCGTTAGGGTGTCTGGGAAGCTTGTCAAACCTGAGGACGTTCTGGGCCCTCCTAGAAGGGGGCGCGTAGTGGTCTATACGGGCGACACGCTCCCCTCCGAGAGGGTCGTAGAGGTTTCGAGAGGCGCTGACGTGCTGATACATGAGGCCACGTTTACTCATGAGTTAGCTGATGAGGCCCACGAGAAGGGTCATGCCACAGCTAAGGAGGCGGCGGAAACCGCTTTAGAAGCCGGTGTCTCGCTTCTTATTCTCACACATATTAGTGCCAGGTACCGGGATCCCAGCCAACTATATGTGGAGGCCTCCAGGATCTTTCCCTTCACACTGGTTGCCCACGACTTGATGTTCCTGGCCCTGAGGCTCAGCTAGTCATCCTGGATGGTCTAAGTGCATCGTTTAGTGCGTCTCCTATGAGGTTGAAGGCCAGCACTGCTATTAGTATCATTGTTCCGGGGAACAGCGACGCCCAGGGAGCTATCATAAGATAGTGTCTACTGGAGCTCACCATGGCGCCCCACTCTGGGGTAGGCGGCTGTGCCCCCAGGCCTAGGAAGCTCAGTGCCGAGGCTATTAGAATGCTGTTGGCTATATTGAAGGTTGAGAGGACCATCACTTCGGGGATCACGTTGAGGAATATGTGGTCCTTTATTATGGCTAGGTGGGAGGCGCCCATTATCCTCGCCGCTTCCACGTACTCGAGGTTTTTGACCGAGAGAACTATGCCTCTAACAGTACGTGCATAGACGGGAATCAGGAATATAGCAACAGCGATCATGGCGTTCATCAGGCTGGGTCCGAGGATGGACACTATTGCCAAAGCTAGAAGGTAGCCTGGGAACGCCAGGAGGATATCCATAGCCCTCATAATGGTGTTGTCGGGCAGCCCGCCGAAATAGCCCGAGACTAGTCCTAGCGGCACCCCTACCGCCGTTGCCAGTGCCACCGTTACCAGTCCAACCATCAGTGATATCCTTGCGCCGTACACCACTCTGGAGAACACGTCCCTCCCGAACTCATCTGTACCCATAGGGTGCTCCCATGAGGGGGGCTTAAGCCTGTTAATTATATCCTGTTCCAGCGGGTCGTGTGGGGCTAGATAGTCCGCCAGGACAGCCATCCCAACAATTATGCTTAGAAGCACCAGTCCCACGACGCCGCTCTTGTTTTGGAGGAATCTTCGAAGTATTCTACGCTTCAGCGAGACACTCATAGTGCCTCACCTTAGCTCCACCCGTGGGTCGATTACGGCGTAGAGTACGTCGACAACCAGGTTTATCACAATGAAGATGACTGTGTAAACTAGGACTATGCCCTGGACCAGTGGGAAGTCTCGCGAAATAATAGCGTCTACCAGTTGCTTCCCTATGCCGGGCCACGCAAAGATGGTCTCTACAATTACGGCTCCGCCCATAAGAAATCCGAACTGTATCCCAATTACCGTTACTATAGGTATTAACGCGTTTCTGAGGCCGTGCCTCATCAGCACCACGTTCTGGGGAAGCCCCTTAGAGCGTGCATAGGTTATGTAGAGGGATTCAAGCACCTTAACCATGGAGGTTCTGGTTAGCCTGGCGAGCAGGCCTGCGGAGTAGGCTCCGAGGGTTATGGCTGGCATGAGTATAGATTTAAACCCTTCCCAGGAGTAGACGGGGCCTAGCCTCCCGACGGTCGGCAGCCATTCCAGTTTAAGTCCGAAGATGTATATGAGTATGAGACCGATCAGGAACTGGGGTATGGAGGCCCCCAGTAGGCTCAGAATAATAGTTGCCGTGTCTATAGCCGTGCCCTTCCTATAGGCTGCTATTGTTCCAAGCCCAATTCCGAAAGCTACGGCGAAAATCATGCTAATGACTGCGAGTTCAAACGTCTTGGGGAGCGTGGAGCTTATGACTTCTGCCACGCTTTTCCCTGTCCTTATGGACACGCCTAGGTCTCCGCGAAGCGTTCTGAGGAGCCACCTGGCATACTGTATGGGTATAGGGTCGTACCATCCTAGCTCTCTTTTTATTCTTTCTATATCTTCGGGCGACGCGTTCAGGCCGGCTATAGCCCTGATAGGATCGCCTGGTATGAGGTGGATCATGAAGAACACTATGAAGGTTATAGCCAGCATTGTTGGGATGATCATGATAAGCCTGTAGGCCAGGTATCTTAGGACGCCGGCCCTCATGGGCTGACACCTTATTAGGGTGGTAAAAAATGGGTTGTCTACTTCATATGGTCGTCCCCTACTACTTTTCTATGTACACGAACGCGTAGTCGTGTTTAGCCGGGTTGTGGACGTAGCCTTTGACGTAGTCCTTCATTGCCACTATGGAGTTGGCGCTGTAGAAGAATATCCAGTAGCAGTCATCCACAATGATCCTCTGAGCCTCCTCGGCATACTGTTTTCTCAGCTCGGGGTCAGGTGTCACCATAACCTTTTCTATCAGCTTGTCAACCTCGCTGTTATTGTAGAGGCCCACGTTGGCCCAGCCGTCGGACTTAAACAGATACGGCAGGTAGTCGTCGGGGTCCGGGCTGCCAGCCATCCACCATATATAGGCTGCCTCGAAGTCGTGGCTGACAAGTTTATCTACCCACGTCCCGTACTCCAGCACCTGTAGCTTAGCGTCGACTCCTATGCGTCTCCAGTATTCCTGGATGGCCTGCATCAGCTCCTCGGCTTCCTTGCCCTGCTGCAGTATAACCGTGAAGCTGAACGGCTTGCCGTCCTTGTCTAGGATCCCGTCGCCATCCGTGTCTTTCCACCCGGCCTCCTCTAGCAGCCTCTTCGCCTTTTCAGGGTCGTATTCAAACTTGTTCACCGTGGTGGCGTAGGCCCACGACGAGGGGGGTATGGGTGCATAGCTTCTTGTGGCTATACCCTTGAACAGGGTCTCGACTATAGCGTCTTTATCTATAGCGTAGTTGAGGGCCTGTCTAACCCTCTTGTCCTTAAAGAACTCGTGCTGCATGTTGAACACGACGCCGTATATGGTGTAGCCCGGCGCCTTGTAAACGACTACGCCGGGCGTTTTCTCCAGCCTCTCGAGGTCGTCCTTAGAAACGGCATAGATCACGTCGACATCCCCCGCAAGTAGGGCTGAAACCTGGACACTGCTCTCGGGCACGGGTCTTATTATCACCTTTTCTATGCAGGGCCTCCCTCTCCAGTACTCGTCGAACCTTTCCAGCACAACCCTGTCGCCGGGAACCCACTCGACGAACTTGAAGGGGCCGGTCCCCACCGGGTGCTTCATGAACTCTTCACCGTACTTCTTGACGGCGGTTGGGCTAACTATCATTGCACGGGTATCCCTGACAACTTGGGCTATGAAGCCTGCGGACGGTTTTTTGAGTATAAACTTCACAGTGTAGTCGTCAACGATCTCTATTTTGTCTATTATCCCTCTGAATAGTTCCCCTCCTGGCGACTTGGTCTCCGGGTCCATAACTCTTTCGAAGGTGAACTTAACGGCCGTGGCGTTGAACGGTGTGCCGTCGTGGAACTTAACTCCCTTTCTCAGGTAGAAGGTCCACTCCTTAGCGTCTTCCGAGGCCTCCCACTTCACGGCGAGGCCGGGCACGAAGTTGCCCTTCTCATCTATATCTACTAGGAACTCGAAGATAAGCTCAGCCACCTGGTAGGTCGGCACATCTGTTATTAGGGCTGGGTCAAGCCTTAGAACGTCCGCTATATTCGCTATTCTAAGGGTTCCTCCCTCCTTGGGGCAGAGTCTTACAGCCCCAGTGGTGGTTGTGGTGGTCGTGGTTTTCGCGGGGGTGGTTGTAGTAGTGGTGGTCGTGGTAGTGGTTGTGGTGGTTTCGACGGGTTTTCCCCTTTCGGTCGCTACGAGATACATCCCTATTGCTGCTATGATTATCACTATTACTATTGCACCTATGAGCTTGGGGGACACCTTTATCCCCCCAAACCCAGTAAACGAACTTATTTAAAAATGTTATGCATTCGTTTGAACTATGCGAGCATCTACAAATACGTACTCTAATACCATGTAGATAGGATTGATATTTCTATCTATATAGATTTCTGGTGAAAACACTAATATTTAAGTAAAAGAGATACTGCTAGTTTGGTCCGGGAGTGGAGCGGAGGGGCCATGGGCCTCCATGTACAGGATAGGAGTGTGCAACCGGGCATAGGCAACGTTCTTGAGGTAGAGAATCTGCGAATATACTATTACACAGATATAGGCGTTGTAAGGGCGGTTGACGGTGTTTCGTTCAGCATAGGTAGAGGGGAGATTCTGGGTGTGGTTGGGGAGAGCGGTAGTGGGAAAAGCACCCTGGGGCTAGCCATAGGACGGCTTCTGCCTAACAACGCCCGGATTGTGGATGGAAGAATAGTGTTCGACGGTAGAGACATAACTAGGATCAGTGAGGACGAGCTCAGAAAAATCAGGGGCAAAGAGCTAGCATACATATTCCAGGATCCCCACAGGTCGCTGAACCCCGTGATGGTGGTGGGAGACCAGGCTGGCGAGGTCCTATACTACCAGTTCAACGTGAGGTCCAAACACACAATACTTGCACGGGTTATTGAGGCCTTCAGAAAGGTGCGTATCTCCGACGCTGATAAGAGGTACCACTCCTATCCACACGAGCTGAGCGGGGGAATGAAGCAGCGAGTAGTCATAGCCACAGCTCTGATAGGCAGACCTAAACTCATAGTAGCAGATGAGCCGACATCCGCGCTCGACGTCACCATACAAAGACAGCTCATCAACCTCCTCATGGATATAAGGGAGGAGTATGGCACCTCCATCATGCTGATATCCCACGACCTGGGAGTGGTATCCGAGCTTTCTGACTCCGTATCAGTGATGTATGCTGGTAAAATAGTGGAGCTGGGAAGAGCGGATGCGGTCACCGAGGATCCGCTGCACCCCTACACCCAGGCGCTAGTGAGGTCGGTGCCAAGGATAGACGAGGCGGTCGAGAGCCTATATTCAATACCAGGGTCTCCCCCCAACCTGGCTAACCCTCCCGCGGGGTGTAGGTTCCACCCACGCTGCCCCTATGCCAGGGAGATCTGCTCACGTGAGGAGCCGCCTTTCAGGAAGATTGGCGATAGATACGTTGCGTGCCACCTGGCGGGGTGAAACACTGTGCCTCTGCTAGAGGTTATAGACCTGTACAAGTACTTCACAATCAAGCAGGGATTACTGGCTAAACCGGTGATACTGAGAGCCGTTGACGGGGTCTCCTTCAACATAGAGGAGGGCGAAACGCTAGGACTTGTCGGCGAAAGCGGCAGCGGCAAAACCACGGTAGGCAAGCTGGTCCTGCGGCTAATAGAGCCCACTAGGGTGAAAAAGCTTGAATTTATGGGGGTGGATCTAACCAGGATTGACGACCGCGGGCTAAGGAAAATAAGAAGATACATGTCGGTAGTGTACCAGAACCCATCCTCCTCCCTCAACCCGTGGTGGACCGTGGGGAAAATCATAGAGGAACCACTAGTACGGCAAGGATACGGCGACCCTGACGAGAGAAGGGAACTTGTCGAAGCAATCATGGAAAGGGTGGGTTTACCGCTGGAGCTGTACAACAGGTATCCGGGGGAGCTCAGCGGAGGACAGCAGCAAAGGGTGGCCATCGCGCGAGCACTAATAACTAAGCCAAAATTCATGGTTGCCGACGAGCCCACCTCGTCGCTTGATGCCTCAGTCAGGGCATCGATACTGAACCTGATGAAAGAGCTGCAAAGAGAGTTTAACATTAGCTATCTTTTCATAAGCCATGACCTGGCGACGATTAGGTACATTGCAGACAAGGTGGCTGTAATGTACATGGGCGAAATAGTCGAGCTCGGCCGTGTGGATACTGTTCTGAGGGAGCCGCTTCACCCCTACACGCAGGGGTTGTTGAAATCGGTCCCAAAAATCGGTAAGAAGGGCGAAAGGTTCGAGATAAAAGGGGAGATACCTAGTCTCACTATAGAGTACAAGCACTGCAAATTCAGTAGCCGTTGCCCCTTCGCTTTTGAAAAATGCAGAGCCGGGAGACCCGGTTTAAAACGGGTAGGCGACAGGCTTGTCGCCTGCTTCCTCTACGACTGACCCTTGGTGCATCGTTAACACACTCCGATAATGTTTTATAATATTCTTTATCCTTATGTCCAGCCTGAGGGATAGCATATGAAGGGGTATCTTTTAGTTGGAACGTTCTCCATAGTGGCTAGAGACCCGGAAACCGGGGATTTCGGAGTAGCGGTCTCTACGGCAGCGCCGGCGGTCGGCGCACTAGCACCCCACGCCGCCCCAGAGCTGGCCGCCGTTTCAACCCAGTCCTTTGTAAACGTCAATCTAGGACGCCTGGCACTGCGCTTAGTGGATGCTGGCTTAAGGATAGATACTGCGCTAGAGGCACTGCTGAAGGAGGATCCCCACAGGGACTGGCGTCAAGTCATCGGAATAGACAAGCATACGACCTTCGCTTTCAGCGGTAAGAGCTGCGTCGAATGGTTCGGTCACATAGAGGAGAAGGACTTCGTGGTTGCAGGCAATATGCTGGCAGGCCCCCAGGTGCTCGAAGCCATGGTCGAAGCCTACAAGGCTAACAGAAACGTCGAGTTCCCACTCAGGCTCATCAAGACGCTTAAGGCTGGCGAAGAGGCGGGCGGCGATAAGAGGGGCAAGCAGTCAGCAGCTCTTCTCATAGCCTCAACCAAGCCGCGCTGGGAGTACAATTTGAGGGTTGACGACCACCCCAACCCAATAGACGAGCTCCTGAGGATCTACGAGGTGACCAAGAAGAAGATTACTGAGTTCGAGCAGCAGCACGGTGAACTTATGAAGATTATTAGGCTCTAAAATAAATACTAAATGTTTCATCTTTTCTCCAGACAAGCACTAAACATTTTTAGACGGTATCACGAGGAACATCTCTTTCCCAGAGGGGCCTCCCTCTGCTGGTCTTGGGGGCGAGCCAGTCTATCAGCTCGCCCGGACTGCTCGTCTCTATGATGAATGTTATTGCGCCGAGGGGGGACTCGTGGTCGGCGTCGACGAACGACACGTGGCCCATGTAGGCTGCCTGCTTGTTCAGCTTGAAGATGACCAGGTTCCCGCCGGTGCCCCTCCTAAGGTATTTCCGGGCTGCGTCCAGTATCCTCTCCCTCCTAAGCAGGTTGTGGAGCTTCCTGAGGCTCCTGTAGGTGTGGCTCTCAGCAACCAGGAGGCGCCTCTCACCATACTCCACGATCTCCATGGTAAGGGGGTCGAACACGTTGAGCACCGCACGCCTGACCTTCTCCTCGTCCTCCGTTGGACGTATCTCCGCCTCAACCTTTATCCTGGGCATGGCTCACCGCTTCCCTCAGTATTCTCAGCGCCTCCCTATAAGCCTCTTCCTGGGTCCCCTCGTTGACCAGCATGTAGTCGGCCAGCGCTATCACGCTTCCCAGGCCGAAGCCCAGCTCCACCAGGTCCCTCTCCCTGAACTCCTCCCACGTCTGGGGATCCCCCGGCCTCCCCCTACTCCTTATCCTCTCGAACCTGGTGCGCGGCGAGGCGTGGACGGCTACGATCACGACGCGGCCCAAGCGGGAGAACTCCTCTACCTCGTACAGGCTCCTAACCCCGTCGACGATCACCACGCCGTGACCTGAAACCCTAAGCTTCTGGACGATCCTCCTAGCAACGGCTGCGGGACCCTCCTCTTCCCTCAGCTTCGAGGCAACCATGTTGAGGTTCTCCGGCGTGAAATCCAACCCTCTCTTTGCAGCCTCCTCACGGACAACGTCGCCCATAACGTAGACCGGTAGACCCAGCTCCCTGGCGGCCTCAGACACCACGCCCTTCCCGGAGCCCGGCATGCCTGCTATGCAGACTATGAGCACGCCAGAACCCCAACGGTTAGTTTGGGTTGGGAGGTAAAGAAGCTAAGCCTCATCTACCCGTCCTCGGGAAGGGGCTTATTTATCGTCATCGTTGTTGATATTTTATAAATATTTTATATGTAAAAATGGTTTGTATAATTAAGGGGTAATGTGGAAACTTTTAAATAGTGTGCTAACCTTCAGAAGCCCAATAAATATAGTGGGAAGTGGGCGTGATGTTGTGGTGAAAAATCTTCGCCGCAGCATCATAGGGGTAGCTGTGATCCTGGTAATTCTCATACCAGCAGCGCCTCTAGCAGTGCGTGGAGGTCCCTCGATTGTCACCAGGCAGGTCCAGGGTCTAGTTATAAACGGAGACCTTGTCATAAGCAACAACACTATACTTGCAAACGACACAATCATAGTTTACGGAAACGTGGTGGTACAGGCTGGCGGGAACCTAACCCTAATCAACGCCACCCTTACGATACAGAAGCTCGGCGGGCGGCTCACTGTGAACAGCGGAGGCCACCTAAAAATGGTTGGCAACTCAACTCTGAACGCCTCGCCCCAAAACAATGTGGGCCTAGTAATTAATGGCGACGCAAGAATCCTCGACAGCAATATTACAGGTATCTATGGGGTGTCCCTGAACCAGGGTTACCTCGATGCTGCGAATGCCGGGTTCAGCCTTATAGACGGCATGTATATATACAATTCCACCGCATACATCACCTATGCGGACATAGCTTTCAACAACTACATATGGCTTTCCATTTCCAACGTTTCTCTAAATAGGGTGAACATCACGTCCAGGTATGGAAGCATGGCTCTTTCAGTGTCAAAGTCAAACGTGCAGATATGGAACTCCGAGATGAACACCTTACGCAGCGCCAGATGCATTTATGCCAAGTACTCGTCAAACCTGACAATGGCCGACACATTGTTCAGATGCGACTATGGGATTTGGGGGAGCGAGTCAAGAATAGTTGCTTCAAACATAACTGTTCTGACTGGAGCACAAGGCTTTACCTATGGCATGTATCTGTGGTACAATGATTTTGCGTACATAGAGTCTTCACGCATCTTCGGCTTCGTTCCTCTAGCAATATTTGGGTCCCGCAACACAGAGGTGCGAAACACGTATATTCAAGGCTCTAACTTTTTTGAGTCTATAGTACGGGACTCTGTCAACCTGACCTTCGTGAACAACACTTTTGTGGACACCGGCCTCCTAATTAAGGGCAGTAGCTCTGAGCACTTCGACCATAAAGTAGTGAATAACACGGTTAACGGTCAGCCCCTAGTATACTATTTCAACCTATCCGACGCCGAGCTAACCGGCAGCTACGGGGAACTCCTAGTAGCATGGTCGAGGAACGTCTCGATCCGGAACGTATCAGCCGGTCCCTCCTCATTAGCCTTAGGCTTGGTGCGGTGCAATAACACCATCGTTGAAGGGTTGACGCTCCACGATAATCGGTACGGCGTATACATAGATGGCTCGAGGAACACCAGGATTAACAACGTCCTCACAAGGTCTAACCTATATGCGGGCATAATGGTGAGGTTCCCTTCGGGAAGCACCATTATTAGCAATGTGCTTTCAACGGACAACGCCTATGGCATGCATGTCCGTATCGAAGGAAATGGCAATAGTGTTGAAATACTCAATGCGACGTGTATCGAGGATAGGCTCAGCTGCCTAGGCCTCTACGCATACAGGGGTGCTACGGCCAACGTTTCAGGCCTCAAAGCCATCAACACAACGGGCAACAGGACTGGTATCATAATGCTCGGAGCACCCCCCATGAAGGCTTCCATGGAGCAAGCCGAGGGGCTTTGGCCGACCCAGGCAGTTGTCATCTCGGGCTATTTTTCACCACAGGTGTATCTGGAGGACGTCTACATTGCCGGGACTTACGGTACAGGCCTCTTTGTATCCGGGTCCTACAACGCGTTTATTGTAGAGAATGCTACTATCTCTCAGAACACCGGTACTGGCGTGCATCTCATGGCCAATAGCCCGGATTTCAGGTTCTTGAGAACCAGGGTCGTGGATAACGGCGGCACCGGCATATATAGCTATGGCTCCAGGTATAGGTTTGAGGGTGGCGAGATCGGCGGCTCCCCCACAGCAGTCTACCTCTACGGAAGTGTAGCCACTATAAGGTACACGTCCCTCACCTCCGGAACCCTGCTGGCCAGGTGGGGAGGCACCCTTGATGCCCGGTGGAGCTGGTGGGGTACTACCAATAGGAGCGAAATAGAGGCGAGGATAGTTGAGATAGTCGATGCCGGGGGCCGTGTCGGCAGGGTTCTCTACGAGCCCTGGCTCTACGGCCCTGCCACAGGCGAGTACACCGTGACTTCAGGTACAGGAGAGGCTGATCTAGGCCCGATAGTGCTGAGATACGTCAACGCCTCCAACGCCGAGATCGGTGCCGGCACCTATTTTACGAACCCGCTGGGCCCAATGGTTGGCACCCTCGGGGTCTACGATGTATATGTCAGTGATCCGGGAAGGCTCGACGCCCTCTGGATAGGGATATCCTACGACGAGGAGCTGTTAAGGGCAGCGGGTGTGGGCGAGAAGGGGCTCCAAGTGTACTGGTGGGACGGCCAGGGCTGGATTCCCTGCTCACATGTTGACGTGGATACTGGTGGAAACATTGTATGGGTGTATGTCGCCGCGAACACCAGTCCGAGCCTGGCCAACCTCTCAGGAACGCCCATGCTTCTAGCAGGGTCGCCGGCCGTGGTTGGCGGCGAGCTGTCCGACACGAGGGGTAGTGCAGGTCTCCAGAGATACACCGTGTATGCTGCCCTCATAGTCCTACTAGTACTGGTTTACGCCGTGATGCAGGGTAGGCGGAAGACGTCCTGACACCTCTTTTTCCCAACCCTCTTCCTGCCAGGGATGGAAACCCCTATAGCTGGTACAGCCCAATTCTAGCATGGTGCGCCAGCTTGGTGAGGGTCTTCATAGCCGTTGATATCGAGGACCCCGTGGTTGTGGGTAGACTGGCATCCATCAGGGACATGCTGGTTTCAAGCGGCGTACCGATGAAGCCCGTCGAGGACCAGAACATGCATATAACCCTGAGATTCATAGGCGAGGTCCCTGAGAGCATGGTGGACGAAATCTATGAGGCCATGAAACTGGCCAAGTTCAAGGAGTTCGTCACGAGGCTGAAGGGGCTGGGAGCATTCCCCACCATAGCCCGGCCCAGGGTCCTCTGGATAGGGGTGGAAGAGGGTGCTGAGGAGCTCCGCAGGATTAGGGACACCATAGAGGCTGGGCTGAGGAGGCTTGGCCTCAGACCTGAGAAGGGGCGGTTCATACCCCACGTAACCCTGGCCAGGGTCAAGGCCAGGGGGAGGATGGAGAGGTTAGTCAGAATACTTACAGAGTACAGGGACTACGAGGCTGGAACCGTTATAGTGAGAAGCGTTAGGCTTAAACAGAGCATACTAACACCAAAAGGACCCATCTACAAGACACTACGCGAAATTCCAGCAATCACATAGAGTATTACCTGCGAAGAGACATGCTCATATCACCCTTAATCCGGCCTGCTATTGGTCCGGGGATCATAAAGTGTGCTTCAGGCTTCGTTAGGGTTCCTCATAACCGGTAACTTTTATATTCAAAACCAGGTTATAATGCCGTACTAGAGGGTGGTGGTACTGTGTTGCTGATGAAAACATTAGCCACCATCCTCATTCTAGTGGCACTTCTGGCCGCACCATTAACAACAGCCCAGACGGCAACGCAGAAGCCAGTAGTCATTGATGATGCAAAGTCGCTGAACAACTACCTCGACCTATACAGAGTTGAGATAGACGACAACCAGACACACCTATTAATACGGATATATAGGGGCTCACCACTGCCGCAGGGAATCCCTTCCAGTAGCTCATACGTTTACGCGGACGTCTAATGTAATGCTAGACCTAGACAACAGGGTCTCGACAGGAGCTAAGTTCCATGTTATAAATTATACAACCGGCGAAACGATGGCGGAAATCGGTGTAGATGCCTTCATAAGACAAAATTATATAACCTACTATTATCCGAACGGCACTTCTGCAGGCACCAAGTCCCATGGAATGGTTAGCTTTGATGGAAGTATGGCGATAGTGGCCCTTAATCTCACCAGGATATATGAAGAATATCGAAACTTAACCAACATCACATTACAGCCTGGCACGATCAGGATATGTTACGCCTCTACACCTACATTCTTGCTGGATCCCATATCGCCGAACAGCATGGTCGCAAATGTTACCGTTAATTTCTCGGCCATAGTGGTTGACGGCCACCCCAACGAGTGGAACGATACAAATACTCTTATCCTCGTTGATGGGCCTGATTCCATGGACTTCTCACCAGTTAAAGAGGCTAACATTACGGCTGTATACGTAGCCACGGATAACAGGACACTATTTTTCAGGGTAGACCTTGAAGGCCCTACGGCTGATTATGTTGCCGCTTACAACGATATATACTACCACTGGAGAGCCTTCACCTTCTATCTTGACGTCAATAATGACGGTGCTTACGACTATCAGTTAGATATTTATGGTCCTGGCAGCGTTTACTATAATGCCTCTACCGGGACTTGGCTAGTGACACCGGTAGGGGGTGTGAATATAGTAAACCTAACTAGCGGAACTTTGAGCACGTATTGGCCCCCCACAGTTAACATTTCGTGGACCGGCACTAGCACGGTTGAAGTTGGCATAGATCTGGATCTCGTGGGGTTAACCGGGTTTGCTGCTGGCGGAAAGCTAACGATAGGTGTTGCTCCGCAGTGGTTCGGGGTGAATGACGCCGTTCTAAGAGGCTTTGGAGACGCCATGTATACCGTTGGCATAGGCGGCTTTTATACCTACAGTACTGGCAAGGTGGCCACCGTTACTGGCAGTGGAGGCGTCAGTGTAGGCAATGCCAACATCTCTGTAAACACCATCAGTCCTGTCGACATTTATGCTGGTAGCTTTGAATGGGATCCTATGGGTCTGGGCGGTGCTGGTCTAGGCGTATTCGATGCATTCACAGGCTACTATTACCTGGAGGTTTCCAACGCCTCTGCTGTTGTCTGGCCCATCAATATTACTATAAGTTACAGCGATGGTGATATAGCTGGTTTTATGGAGGATCACATCAAGGTGTTCTACTATGACAAGTATGCCGATAGGTACGTGGAGCTTGATCCTTCGCTCTACAGGGTGGATCCTGTGGCTAACCTGATATACGTGACCATAACTGATGAGGTCTATAATAGGAGCGATCTAGTACTAGTGCCTACAGCTCCGCCGATCCCTGTGGGCGGCAAGCTGCTTATGCCGGGGGGCGCCACTGGCGTACTAGGCGTTGTTGCAGGTTTGCTGCTGGCGGCCAGCGCTTTCCTTGTTGTTGGAGTTGTTGTTAAAAATAGGAAGAAATGATTTTTTAGGCTCCATAGTTTTCCATCCCCTTCCATACTCGAACATTATTATGCCTGGACTCCACATACCTTTGCCGAGGGTTAGGTCGTGGCTGGAACGGCCGTTGAGGAGGAGGTTTTGGAGAGGGTTAAGCCGAGAGAGTCGGAATATCGTGAGGTGCTCTCCATCTATGAGGCTGTTAGAAGTGCTTTGGAGGAGGGACTTAAAGGGAAGGTTGCTGGGTTCGAGGTTTCCCTCCAAGGCTCCGTGGCTAAGGGTACCTGGCTTTCAGGCGACGTGGATCTAGATGTGTTCATTCTTTTCCCTGCGGAGCTGGGAAAGCAGTGGATTAAGAGGTACTCCTTGAAACTGCTGCTTAAGGTTTTCGAGGATTGGAACCATGCGGTTAGGTATGCTGAGCACCCCTACTTGACTCTCCTGGTTAACGGTTACGAGGTAGACGTGGTCCCCGCTCTGAGGCTGTCGTCTGCCAGGGATGCTAGGACGGCTGTTGATAGGACTCCTTTCCATACCGAGTATGTTAATTCCAGGCTTACAGAGGAGATGCGGGACCAGGTCAGGCTGCTTAAGGCCTTCATGAAGGGCATAGGGGTCTACGGCGCCGAGGTGAGGATGCGGGGGTTCTCCGGGTACCTAGCGGAACTCCTCGTAATAGCCTATGGTGACTTCAGGGGGGTGCTGGAGGCTGCTTCTAGGTGGAGGAGACCAGTTGTTATCGATGTTGAGAACCATTATGGAGGCAATATTGGAGAGATCCTGGAGAGGTTTCCCGACTCGCCCCTAGTCGTGGTGGATCCTGTAGACCCCAGGAGGAACGCGGCTGCGGCCGTGTCTCCTAGGAGGATGGGGGAGCTGTCCTGGGCGGCCAGGATGTATCTGGAGAAGCCGAGTCTCGACTACTTCTTCCCGCCCCGCAGGGAGCCAGGTCTCAGCGAGCTGGAGTCCATGCTGGAGGCCTCGGGGATGGAGGTCGTCTTCCTCGCCTTCGAGACACCCAGCCTGGCTCCCGACGTGTTGTGGGGGGAGCTTCTCAGGATGGCTCGGAGGGCCAGGGGGGTTGCTGAGAACTGGGGGTTCCGCGTGGTTGAGGTGGATGCTTGGAGCCTGGATGGGGATGCCTTGATCGCAGTGGTCGCAGAGTCGGGGGGTCTAAGCCCCTCGGAACTCGTGGTTGGCCCCCACTTCGACAACTACGAGCACTCGGAGAGGTTCCTGGCAAAATACCTGGAGAGCGCCGTTGCGGGCCCCTGGATAGGCGAGGACGGTAGGTGGAGGGCTGTGAGGCCCAGGAGGTATAGGAGCCTGAAGACTCTACTCGATGAGAGGAGTGACGAGTACATGGTGGCCCCCCACTTCAGAGGGGTGAAGCCCAGGGTGCTGGGGCTTAGTGAGGCCTACAAGCTCCTCTCGGCAAGGGGCGGGCTCAACTGGCTATACAGGGTTTTGAGGCTGTCCCCGCCTTGGCTGTCAGACTAGACTCCCCCGACGCCCTGGAGGTTATCTGCTTCCCCCTGCACTCCGCCACCATCAGCGAGTGCCGGCGCAGAATGGAGGAGCTTGTAAAGGCTGGTGTAAGGGCCATCGTTCCCCGGGGCAGAAGCATGGTGGGCGGCGTAAGGGTGCTGGGGAAGGGGCATGCAAGCGTAGTGTTTCTCGCCGACACGGTGTTCGGGCTGAAGGCGGTCAAGGTTAGGAGGACGGACTCGAAGAGGATGAGCCTGGTGGGTGAGGCGGAGCTCCTCAGCCTAGCGTCGAGGCATAGGCTAGCTCCGAGACCCTATGCTTGGGGCAGGGACTTCATAGTCATGGACTACCTGGAGGGCACCCTACTCGGAGACGTTGATCCCCAACGCCTAGGCGGGTCGGGGGCCAGGAAGCTGCTGGCAGCCCTCCTGGGCAAGGCCTACGTCCTCGACCTCATAGGGGTAGACCACGGCGAGCTTTCCAGGCCCCATAGACATGTGATGCTCGTGGGTCTAGAGCCCTTCTTCCTGGACTTCGAGTCGGCAAGCACCTCTAGGAGGCCCAACAACCTTACCTCCCTAGCGTCGGCCCTGCTGGTGAAGCCTTCCAGGCTCTCCTCCTCGCTTAGGAGGGCTGCGGGGCTGGAAGGGCTGGGTGTGGATGAAATAGTGGAGGCCCTCAGGGCCTACAAGAAAAACCCCGGCCCCTCCAGCCTCAGAAATCTGCTTCTCCTTCTACTGTCTCATCCGAACCAGTGACCCCGGCTATGCCGGGGAGCATGCCGAAGGTCTCCATGTACTCCCTCTTGACGGCGTCCATTATCTCTCTGAGCGTCTTCCTGGAGACGTATCGTATGTGGATGTCCTCGGGCCTAGGCGCGCCGATCTTATGCCCACACTTGGGGCAGAAGCCTCCGCGCCAGAGGGCGACCTCGCTGGGCGAGGGCACTCCATAAAAGTCCTGGCCAACATACTCGAACACGTGGAGAACGGCTCCGCAGTCCCTGCACCGATATATTACGGGCACCCATCCCACCCGTTGGACATGGTAACAATATGGATATATTTTATGAAAACATATACCTCGGTAATACCTGACATTTACATGTAAATTTTAAGTTATAACTTTGTCCAGAATTTATCCGAATGTGGTAATAAACCATTGGTAATACGAGGTATTACCTTTTAATAGTCTAGCCAGGGTTTTAATTAAAAAGCCTGTTGCCATATATTCCCATTATATTCGGAGAGCTCTGCACTATACTTGGTTGGGAAAAAATATAACCCATCCCCCATTTGATCCTATCCCGGCGCTAGGGGGCCGTCGTCTAGCTTGGCTAGGATGCCAGCCTGGGGCGCAAGCCCCGCCGGGCCGGGGCGCCTAGAGCGCTGGTGGTCCCGGGTTCAAATCCCGGCGGCCCCACCATTCCCCGGGTTCTCCATCTAGACCCTCAAGGCTTTCTAGCCACCAGGCTTGCCCATCCATGATAATGGGGCTGATCGTGGGTTATGTCGAGACTATATCCTTCAGCGTAGCTTACCAATTCGAGGTCGCTGAAAAGCTCCCTGAGCTCGCCTGGCTCTAGGTAGAAGAAATGCATGCCAAATTTGGGGCTGAAGAAGGTGTTTTTCTCCACTTCCAGCAGGCCTCTTTTGCGGAGCTTCTCGTAGGATGGATCCTTGGTTGTGAAGGTCCTGACGAACACTATGCCTCCGCTCATCAGGCCTCTCTTGATACGTTCAGCGAGAGACAGGGCCTCGCTATATTTCAGGAATGGGAGAAGGTAGGAGCAGACTATACATGCGTAGCGGTTCTCGTCGATGGGGAAGTCTCTAGCATCTGCCACAACAGCTCTGAGGGGGAGGCCGCGTTTTGAGGCCTCCTTTTTGCACTTCTTCACAGCCTCTTCCGAGGAATCTATTCCCAACGCTTCGAATCCCCTGCTGGCCAGGAAGAAGGCGTTGCGCCCCTCCCCCACACCCAGGTCTATGGCTGGGCCCCTAGGTATGAGTGAGAAGTACTCCACGATCTCGGGGTCAGGCCTCATATTCCCCACTCAAGAGGGATCACTGGAGACGCAGCCCTATAACCCTAAATATTCCGGGGGCTCCTCTAACCATTGGTGCTACCTGGTATTGGATTGGGGTAAAAGGCTTAGGGAGGAGAAGCCCCTCATAGGCGTTATCCACCTTCCGCCCCTGCCCGGCTCGCCGGGCTACGGGGGCGGTATGGAGGATGTTGTGGAGAGGGCTCTGCTAGACGCTAAAACGTACTACTCTGGGGGGATATCATGGATTATCCTGGAGAACTATGGCGACGCCCCCTACCCTGCGCGGGTCGGGCCTGCCACCGTCGCCGGGATGGCGGTGGTGGTGAGGGAGGTTAGGAGGGCTTTGCCCGATGCTGTGCTGGGCGTGAATCTGCTCCGCAACTCGGGCCCAGAGGCCGTCATGGTTGCCCACGCGGCTGGGGCGCAGTTTGTGCGGGTCAACGCCCTGGCCGAGGCTCTGGAGGCTCCTGAGGGCTTGTTGGAGCCCGTGGCGAGGGAGGTGGCTATGGCCAAGAGGCTTCTGGGCGCACAGGGGGTGGGGGTTTTCGCAGATA
>JALURJ010000212.1 GCA_027016915.1 Desulfurococcales archaeon
CTATAGTTTACCCTAGAGACGGCATCCTCTCCGAGTACCCGTACGACGTGTTGAAGGAGAATAGGGAGCGGGGCCTTCACACCCTATTCTACCTCGATGTGGCGGAGGGCGGAGGAGGTATGACTGTTTCCGAGGCCATCGATATCCTGCTGGAAGTGGAAGGGATCCGCCGCGAGAATGTTTTCACCGAGGACACCCTGGTGGTGGGGCTGGCTAGGCTTGGATGCGAAGACGAGGCTGTGGCCAGCGGGCGTGCAGGTGTCCTGAAGAAATACAGGTCTTTGCCGGGGCCTCCCCATATGCTTATAGTCCCTGGCAGCCTCCATTTCATGGAGCGGGAGAGCTTAAGGGTGCATAGTGTTGACCCGGAGGGCTGAGGATCAGCGGAGCCGGGCTGAAGCCTACATTGCTGGGTTGGAGGAGGTTCTCGCCAAGATAGACGTGGGGAGGCTCTCCCCGCAACATGCAAGGCTTGTAGAGCTTGCTAGGGCGTATCTCGACGACTCCAAATACTATTTGGAAAAGGGGGACGAAGAGACTGCATTGGTAACAGTCGCCTATGCGGAGGGCCTCCTCGACGCTCTGAAGTTCCTCGGGGTACTGGAGCTGGAGTGGAGAAGGCCTCGGAAACGGAAGGTTCTGGTTGCAGGCACATTTGACCTCATCCACCCGGGCCACATCTACCTATTAAGGGAGGCTGCCAAGTACGGCGACCTATACGTTATAGTTGCACGGGATAGCAATGTTAGGAGGATCAAGGGGAGGGAGCCCATATTCAACGAGAAGTGCAGGCTACAGCTAATTTCGAGCATAAGATACGTTAAACAAGCAATCCTCGGCGACGAGACCGACTTTCTGAAACCAGTAGTTGCTGTGGCGCCCGACCTCCTGGTCCTGGGCCCGGATCAGCCCTTCGACCCAGAGGAGCTGAGACGAGAGCTTGAACGCCGTGGCCTGAAGACCGAAGTGGTTAAGCTGGGTGAAAGGATCAAGGAGGGGTGCCCCACGAGTACGAGCCGCATAATAGAGATTATTCTTGAGCGTAGATGCAGGGAAGAGCCAGACTAGCCTGGCTCGGGGCACCTCGAACCTCTAAGCTTCCTTGCCAGCTCCCTCGACAAGCTGTCCGCAACCCTTATCGGTTCGGGTAGGCCCGCCCTCGGCTTCCTCATCCTGGTGACCAGGAGGTACGCCGTGCGCGGTGAGACCCTATGTCCAGTGCTTACGTAAAGCTTCTTCCGTCCCGGCTCCTCGATAACTATTCCAGCCCTAACACCGTTCACCACGACGTACTTTACCCCTTGATGCTCCTCCACAGTCCCTGTCAGCAGCTTCTTAGCTACACCTATAGAAGGCTTATCCAGCACCACACCTATGTGGCTGGCTATCCCCAGCCCCCTGGGATGTGTGGCGCCGTGCCCGTCGACTAGGAGAAGGTCAGGGTCGTGGCTAAGCTTAGCATATGCCTTGAGCAGGATCGGCGCCTCACGGTATGCCAGGAGACCCGGTATGTAGGGTACAGGCGCCTCCTCCACATGGTAAGCGTACTCGACTAGTGTGAGCGAAGGGTACCTCAAGACAGCGACCACAGCAACGCCGCAAAAGGCACCCGAGGTCCTGAAGTAGGACACGTCGAGGCCCGCAACGAGGCTTACCGGGGGGAAATCGTCCCTAAACACCACCTGTTCAGCCAGTTTCTCCTGGAGAAGCCTTGCCCGTGCAGGGTTAAACATAGGTATACGCCTAGAAGGTTCTTTTCACGGTTATGCTTTCCTCCGACACGCCATCCCTGCTTATCACTAGTATATCTATGCCGTCCCCCGAGGAAGCGTCCCTCTCCATAGCGACCTTCACGGCCTTAACGGTAAGCTGCTTAGCCTCCTCCAGGCTGGCATCCTTCCTATACTCGCCCTCAATGACCCCTATAGCTATCGGTGCACCAGAGCCCACGGCTGCATAGTCGTCCTCTATCACGGAGCCCACAGGGTCGAGGACGAAGAGGTGGGGCCCCTCATCGTCTATGCCCCCGACAAGGGTCTCCGAAATGAGGGGGAACAGCTTGTAAGAGTAAAGTATGTTGGCTAGAAGCTTCGCAGCTGCAGCTGTTCTCATGGTTCTCTTAAGAGAGACTTCGTAGAACCTAACCTCAGCCTCAAGCATCCTGCCTACGGCCTGGAGGTCGGCAAAGAGGCCTGCACAGGCTATGCCCAGCCTCTCTGTTATGAGGAAAACTTTTCGCGCCGATTTGCTCATCACGAAACCGCCGTAGCTAACCCTCTTTTCAGCTGCAAGGACTACGCCGTCATTGACCCGCACCCCTACCGCTGTAGCACCAGTATATGCCTGAGCCATCCGACACGACCCACACCAAGGGTGGCGTCTGTACCTATTAAATTTAATATACGGCGGGTAGGCGTCGACAAATAGTTTCGCCCCGCTCCCCCTCTCCGCGCCCCACAGTGACCACACCGCGAATATAGTATTACACTCGCCGCCCCACCCGGTAGTTCGGAGTTGGAATGCCCCTACTGCGGATCCCGCCAACTGGTGTGGGACACCAGCAACGGATACGTGGTGTGCAGCGAGTGCGGCTCAGTAGTGGACACGATCTACGACTACACACCCACAACAACCCGCAATGTAGAAGAGGTAGCGAGGAGGAAAGACACCTGTAGGAGCAGAGGATCCAGGGAGACTAGGAGGAGGCTAAGCCTCTACGAGCGTTTAGCAAGGAAGCGGAAGCCAGGCCTAGTTATGAGGGAGGAGAACGTGCTTAGGTACATTGAAACAGGTGGCCGAGTAAAGGCCCAGGTTTTCGTCAGAGTGGATACTCCCAGGATCCTGGAGGAGGCTGTGGCCGAGAACCCTAGGCTCCCAGCCATAATGAAGCTCCTGGAGAAATACCCGCGGCTCGCCTCTAGAACCCTTAGGTTAAAGCTGGCCATAGCACTATACTTGTACGCCAGGGCGTCAGGCATGGTCGTAGGTGTCGACAGGATAGCGGCACGCGTCGGGGTTAACCCAAAGCATTTCAGGCGCGTCAAGAAGCTTGTGGACAGGGAAAAGCGCCTTATTAGGGATGTAGTACAAGTCTTAGCAGGTAGTACTGCGGTTGAAGAAGGGAACTATTAGAAACATGGTTAACAGGATACTCTGGGCAGAGGATAGGGGCCAGTACACCATAGTCGTGGTTGATAGGCTTGCCCCTACAGGGCTGAGGGAGATCTCGGGGGACTGTGTCGAACGGGTTGACAACACGTACCTCTACCTGGGCTGCGGCGAGGAGGACACCGTCATCCCTATTCACCGCGTAGTGATGATAAAACATAAGGGTGCCACTGTAT
>JALURJ010000213.1 GCA_027016915.1 Desulfurococcales archaeon
CTACCCTGAACAAGCGTGCAGCACCCCCCGGTAATGGGTGAAGCTACGCATCTGCCTCGGCGAACTTGCCTATACCTTCATACACCCTCACCCTAACCCTGTAGGGTTCTCCCAGCTTCTCCTTGAGCTCCCTGGCGATGCTAAGCGCTATGTACTCGGTTGTTCCGTGAGGGTATTCTATTACTTTGATCTTAACTTTAAACGGGCCTTCCAGCCTAACCTCCTTTAGGTGACGCTGTGGAACTATGATCGAGTGATCCCACTCTTCCAGCACCTCTTTGAGGGCCTTCTTAACCACGGCGAAGTCCAGCACCATGCCTGACTCCTCGACGAGCGGCCCCTCCACGAAGGCGTCAACCCTGAACGTGTGCCCGTGGAGGTTCATACACTTGGCGCCCGCCTCAAGCGTGTAATGGGCCGCGTCAAACCACAGGCCCTCGATACCTATGCGCACAGCCTACACCCCGACCCAGCCTCTCCTGTATATGGCCATGCTAATTGGTTTGCCGCCCAGGGTTTAACGTAACGTCATAATAACCGTGCCCCCATGTAACTCTGGGAGGGCTACCGTGCTCCAGAGAGCTGTGTTGGCGGCGATAGTGGTCCTGGGGCTGGCGCTAAGGGTGGCTGCAGCCCCCTACTCTACGGGCTCCGACATACCGCAATTCGCAGGATTCGCCGACACCTTTCTCCGCCACAAGGCTTGTTTCTACAGCTTCGCCGACCTCGAGCACTCGGAGGAGGAGGGGTGGCCATACAACTGGCCCTACCTCTACGGCCCCATATGGATATACGTGCTGGCGGCGCTACGCCTAGCCGCGCCGGGCCAGGTGGAGTATTACTGGAGGGGCTCTAACTACTATGTTTACGTGGAGAGGTCCTGGATTGTCGCTGTAAAATCAGTGCTTATAGCAGCGGATACCGCTGTTGCGCTGCTGATCTATAAACTTGCCTCCAGGAGGAATAGGAGGCTAGGCCTAGTCCTAGCAGCCGCCTACTACCTTAACCCCATGACGATATATATCTCGGCGATATACGGGATGTTCGACCAACTCGCCCTCCTACCCCTCCTAGCCTCGCTGCTCTACATCGATGAGAGGCCCCGCCTAGCTGGAGGCCTAGCTGGGGTCTCCTTCATGATCAAGCAGACCATGGGGTTCCCCATACTGGCTCTAGCCATGTACGCCTGGCGGCGCAGAATGTTTAGGGTTTTCGCCGCTTCCCTGGTTGCAGCCGCCATGGCGACAACGGTCCCCCTAATAGTGCTGTGTCCCGCTTCGGCGCCGAAGATTGCGGAGCTAATGACGGAGGCTCCGAAACCCGACTACACTAGGCCTCTAGTGTACAGCTTCAACGGGGTTTCAAGCCTAGCAACCTATCTCCGCGACAGGTGCGGGTGCGGGGAGTCCCAAGGCCTGGATACACTGTGGATGATCAAGTATTGGTGGATCCCCCTCCTGGTACTTGCATCCCTGCTTGTACCAAGGCTGTACAGGGAAGAGGATGCCGCAGTAGCTGCCGCTCTCATGTACACGGTTTTCACAGCCACGTACTGGAGGGTGAACCACCAGTACCTTGTCCCCCTGGTTGCGCTCCTCCTACTGGCAGCGCCGCGGCTAGGTAAAAGGCTGGTACCTGTCGCTGCAGCGATAGTGGCGTGGGTAGGCTTCTGGCCCATAGCCTTTCCGACTAGCTGGTGGTTCCACGTCCACATAAAGAACCCAAACCTGGAGGCGTGGAGGCTTGTGGACAGGGTGACCCTAATGATATTTGACGAGGCCTTCTACGTGGAGTACAGCCTTGTGCTCACCGCGCTTCAATACCTGCTGGTTTTAGCCGCGACCCATAAGCACGTCGTCGAGGCGTACGCTGCCCTCTCTAGGCGCCTGGCTAGACGCCTAGCGGGCCTCCTCCCAGCAGGGAGAGAATAGTTTTTACCTGACAAACCGCTATTCTCCAACCGGTGTATAGGGATGGTGTCCAAAAACGAGCTACTCGACACTCTCAAGGCGCTGGCCGAGGCTGTAGGCGTCTCAGGCCACGAGGACGAGGTCCGCGGCATTGTTGTCGACATGCTGAAGCCTCACGCTGATGAGGTCAGGATAGACACTCTGGGTAACGTTGTTGCAGTCAAGAAGGGATCCGCTGGTTCCGGCAAAATCATGCTAGCAGCACATATGGACGAGATAGGTCTCATGGTATCCCACATAGACAAGAACGGGTTCCTCAGATTCCAGCCTATAGGAGGGTGGAGCCCAATCATACTTCCAGGCCAAAGGGTGCTAGTGGTCGCCGAGGACGGACGCAAGGTTAGGGGCGTGGTTGGCTCCAAGCCTCCTCACATAATGAAGCCTGAAGAGGCTAAGCAAGCCCCCGAACTCAAGAACCTGTTCATAGACATAGGGGTGAGCAGCAGGGAGGAGGCCGAGAAGCTGGGTATATCTGTTGGATCCATAGTGGTGGTAGAAAGAACCGTGGAGAGGCTGGGCAACGAGGACAGGGTGTCAGGCAAAGCCTTCGACGACCGTGTGGGGCTAGCAGTCATGATCCACGCCTTCATGGAGGCGGAGAGGACAGAGGCCGACCTCTACGCTGTGGCAACGGTGCAGGAGGAGGTGGGCCTTAAAGGTGCCCGGACCTCCGCGTTCTCGATATCGCCTGACGTGGCGCTGGCCTTAGATGTAACGATAGCTGCTGACGTCCCAGGCGTCGAGGAGGCTGCAAGAATAACGAGTCTGGGCAAGGGGCCCGCCATAAAAGTCATGGACGGCCGCTCCGGCGGGGGCCTGATAACCCATCCCGAGATAAAGAAGATGCTGGTCACCATAGCTAGGGAGGAGGGAATACCCTACCAGCTAGAGGTCCTCCCCGGAGGCACTACTGATGCAGCCATAATTGCTCTCAACAGGGAGGGCGTGCCCTCAGGGGTGATCTCCGTGCCGACCAGGTATATACACTCACCCGTGGAGGTGCTGAGCCTCGAAGACACGGTTAACGCCGTTAGGCTCACCAAGAGGTTCGCCGAGAAAGCTACTCCCGATTGGATCACCAGCATAAAGGGGGCCAAGATAAAGTAGCCTCGGCTAGGACGAGGGCTCCGCCTCCAGGTACGTGTAGGCTAGAGAATCTATCTCGTCACCCTCAGCCTCCCTGAACCCCGACTCCAGGAGTTCCCTCGCTTTTTCAGCAGCCCTAAACAGCTCTTTTAACGGCACCCAGATTATCTCACCCTCCGAATCCTCGAAGAAGGCGGCCAGCCTCTTACCCGAATAGTCGACCACTATATGGATGCAGGGATACTCCTCGCACTCATACATGGACACATGTTTCCCCAGTCCTT
>JALURJ010000214.1 GCA_027016915.1 Desulfurococcales archaeon
TAGCCCGCCAAGGGCTGTAGCCCCGGCTGCACCAGCTCCCACACGGCCCATCCTAGAAGCGCCTATACCCCTCCCCCTAGAGAAGGCCCCGGCCATGCCGGGTCCCAGGCCTCCGGCGCCGGGGCCAGCCGCCCCCGGCCTGGGGGCTATCCTAATCGCTACCACCCTCGGTCTGGGGGCCTCCTCGAGTAGGGGGCCCACTATAGACCCCAGCACACGGGCTATCCTAGAGGCCTCACTATAGACTCTCACGTCTACCACGTAAGGGCCTAGCCTGAGGGCTGCGAGCCCCGCTGGATCCTCTACTATTACCTCGAGGGGTATCCTGTGGAGGCCGAGCATTAGGGGCCTATAGTACGCTATGACCTCGCCTTGGCCCTCGATGCTTCCCTGCGATGACACCTCGCCCCCCACTATCAGCCAGTACTTTACCCCGCCCCTCGGGGCTCTGACGTGGATTCTCAGGGGGACCCTTTCACCTATGAGGGCCTCGAGTTCACTCGGAACAATCACCTCGAGTTCCTCTAAGCGCAGGCTCGCCACACTAGACGCTATAGCCACGGAGACCGCTAGGATGGCATAGACCATTAGAGGCCCTATACCCAGGAGGACTGCCGGCGCGAAGGGTAGCATGTATACTAGGCACAGCTGGCAGGTCGACCCCAGGGGAGGCCTAGGCGGGCCCCGCTGCTCCCTAGCACCTGCTACCCGGGAGACTATTAAAGGATAAGCCATCGCCACGGGCAGGGACGACGCCAGCCCCTCCACACCAGTCAGGGGCATGTAGAGTATGGAACCCAGAATTGTGGGGGGATAGGCCCAGGCAGGCCCCAGGATTAATACGGAGAACGAGGCCAGGGGGAGGACCAGGGCCAGCGGATCCTGCGCCCTCACGGCTAGCAGTAGCGATGAGACTACAAGGTAGCTGGAGGTAAGCACTAGGCTAGCGCCTATCCTATCCCGTCCTCGCTGCATAGGCGCTCACCACCGATGCCGCCGCGAGGAGCGCTAGCGCTAGTGCTCCGGGGGCCTCTGCCTCCCTGATCTTATACTTGATATAGTCCATGAAGTGCCCGAGCTGGCTGGATTGGTCTAGGTAGGGCGTCCTATCCCCTATAAGCTCCCTGATAAACCCGGCGTTACGGGTGTAGAGCTGGTTCATCACGATACCCGTGTCCCCCACGATCACCAGTGCACCCTCGCCCACGCTGAGCCTCACACCCACTATGTGGGGCCCCCTCTCCTCCCCGGGTGTATAGTATCCGTTATGGTCGCTATCTATGAAGGAGTACGGGGAAGTCACTAGTAGCGCCTTGGCCCCGCAGCCTTCCGAGGCGTTAATCGGTCTAGGGGCATCGAGTGCCACAGAGTAGCCTCCCTCCCAGTAGGCTAGTGGGTGGTAGCTCGACCCTAGCCTGTAGACTCCATCTAGAATAGCTGCTCCTCCCCACACCCTACAACCGCTCCCCAGCGCCTCCAGTATGATATTGGAGTAGCCGCTGTCATCCAGTATCACAACAACGCCGCCGCGGGAGACGTAGTCTATTAGCTCGTCTACCTCTAGGGTGTTGAGGGGCCTAGTCAGCGCGGCTATCACAACCGTGTCGTGGGGGTCGAGGTTTCCTACTTGTGTTATATTAGATAGTATCCCGGGCTGGAGGTCCTCGTTCAACTCGGATAGCCCATTCCATCCAGTATTGTATATCGATAAAGAGGTTGATGTAGGCGCCCCGGATAGGTAGACCACTAATATTATGCACGCAGCCAGCAGGGTGAACCCTAGCGGCACCCTAATCCTTGGCATCCCTTAACGCCCTCAGGCTCTCCTCGAGCTCCCTGGGATCAGGCCTCCTATGAGAGTACAGGTCCCTCTCGGTAAGCCCTAGGAGCCTCCCCATGATACTCGAGAGGATCCTCGGGATCCGGGGCTCGACCGCCCTCGCGTAGTGCTCCCTCAGAGTCTCGCTTGGCAGGGGGTCCGGGGCCCCCAGGATCCTCAATGCTCTCCTGTAGAATATGACGGCTACAGACGGCGTCAGATCCAGCCTTAGGTACTCGAAGTACCCGCGGGCCCTAGCTCCCACGACCCTGGCTATCCTCCTCGGCAAGCCCGGGCTCCATTGAAGCGCTACAAGCGAGGCCAGGCTCGGCGCGCCCCCATAAGCGGCTAGAACCAGCGCTAGCGCTAGGGGCACAGCGAGCCATAGCGGGTTAAGGACTAGGACTGTGTACTCCAGCTTTACTGGCTCATACCCCTCTCCGGATGCCCTAACCTCTATCGTGACAGTCCTCAGGGCCGGGGCTATGGAGCCTAAGGGCAAGCTCACCATAGCTCTCCCGCCTCCCAGGCGCTCCTCTAGGACGGTGTCACCGTCTACCCTGGCCTCTACCGTGTACTCCAGCCCATCCTCCAGCACCAGCTGATCGCTAACCCTCCCGGTCAGGGTCAGAGCTACTGTTGGCACTGAAGCCTCGACGCCGGGTATCCTCCCCTCCACACGTACTCTAGCCCTGTACACGGCGCCAGCGTAGGATCCCCAGGGATCCACCGTCACCGTGACCTCATGGGTGCCAGGGCTGATGTTCCCGGAGGGGACCTCGAGAACAGCTCCAGGAGGCTCTAGAAGGAATCCCAGGATCCTTACGCCATCTATCTCTACTGTGACGTTGGCAGGCCTAGTGGTGTTGAGCCTTATCTCCAGATTCTCCCCAGCCCTGATGCTGGATGGTATGCTAGCCGTTACCCCTGGCGGGTAGTATTCTATGGATAGTGCGGCCACGGCTAAGCCCTCAAGCCCAGCGGGCTCTAGTGTCTCAACGCGGACCACTATAGTAGCGTTGAGTACCCCCTCCTCTAGACTGTAGCCCAGGCCCTCGAGCTCCGGGGCCGTGGGTGTAGGTATTGCTATGGAGGTCCTACCCCGGAACTCCACTGTAGTCCTCCAGCTATACGCTGGTGGCACTGACACTACTACGTGGGCCCTGGCATGGTAGCCCTTATCCAGTCCTATGGAGAGTATAGCGGTGTCACCGCCGGGTACCAGTCTGGGCTCTAGTGATACATGGACTGTGAGGCCTCCTGCACGCTCGCCCGCTCCTAGCGTGAGCTCCTCTACGAGATCCGCTATCCCCTCGACCAGCGCCTCGGCCTCAGCCCTATACTCTCCCCTAAGCTCCGCTGGAGTGACCCTATCAAGTGCATCCATGTAGTAGCGTAGCAGGTCCCTCAGCTCGATGTAGTACCCGTAGACCTTCAAAGCGAGGCTCCCACTGGGCCTCCCACTCTCGAGTAACGCTCCCTCCAGTTCCCCGAGGCTCTCAGCGAGCGCTGCTATCTTAGTGTATACCCTCACGTGTATACCGGCTATCTCCCCCGGCACGGGGGCTGATGCCAGCTCTAGGGCCTGGGCTTCGGCTCGCTTGTAGTCCCTCGTGGCTAGGGCTTGGAGTGTATCTACTAGGATTGTGTATAGTAGAGAGCCGTCCACATAGGCTTCCGCCATGGGCCCGGTATTAGCTGGTGGGGCCTGGTGGTCTCCCTGGGCATGGCTGACCCCTGCTAGTAGTGCTAGCGCGACGAGTAGTAGCGCAGCCGCTCTGGCCCCCTTCAACCGGCTAACACCCCGTATACCCTGTAGCCCACTATGACTAGGAACACCGCTAGTAACACGATGTTTACTATCCTGGGTATGTACTCAGGCCTGGGGTCGGGGGAGGCGAGGGCGTATGATATGAAGTATGACAGTATGGTCATAGACACGTAGACGTCGGGCCTCCCCTCCCCTAGCAGGGCTAGCGCTGAGTCGAATAGGGCTGTGAGGCTGGCTGTGAGTATGATCATAGCGTCCAGCCTATTCACTGGGATGCCCCCCCGATACCCTCAACGTGATCCTACAGGATGATCCCGTGCACTCCATCGACTCTAGCCTGGCACTGCCAGCCACAGCCCTACAGGCGGCGGCTAGGGTAGCTAGTACCAGCGGGTTCACGGGGTACCCCAGGCTATCCCTTAGGGCCCCGTGTATCCTATCCACTATGACCTCGTATACCTCGCCGTGCCTCTCAACGATTACTGAGCCTGTTATACCGTATACCTCGGATAGGGTCCTACGGATCTCGCTAGCCGCATCCCCGGGAGCCTCGCTGGCAATGGCTTGCTGGGCTAGCTTATCGAGGCTCACGGCTACGTAGGGCTTACCCCTCCAGACCCCTACCCCCGGTGGTGGCGGGTCATCCCGTGAGATGTCATCCCGGCTGACCACGAGTACTACCCTACCGTCCTTATACACGGCTACAGGCTTAGCGTCTAATAGGTTCATGTCTTCCAGCAGCTTAACCAGTAGCTCAGTGAGTGTTCTACTGTAGTCTTGCATGAGACCCACCACGGACTCCCCATAGGTCATGCCATAGGCTATTACTATGAAGCCCAGCACAGCCACTGACAGCGAGACCCCCAGCAGGCCCTCGGCGCCAGTCACCAGGGAGTACGCCAGGGCTACCCCCGAGGCGGCTAGTATATTAGCCCCGGCTATGACGAGCCTCGCCTCCACGGCTAGGCCACCACCTGTAAATGCACGATTAAGACTGACCTGAGAGCGTAGTCCGCCGCCACGGCCCACCCAGAGTACGCCTTAAGACGCGCGGCGGTGACGCCCTTGGCTATGAAGGCTGGTATAACGTAGGCCAGGATCCGGGTAGGGTACAAGGGCTGCACCGTGTATGTGAGGCACACTAGCACGAGGCCCGAGGCGGCTACTGGGGCCGCATAGCTACCAGTCTGAGGCGCGAGGGCCCTCACCGAGAGGTACTCAGCTACCGGGGCTGCTACCAATAACCCTGCTAAGCCAGCTGACCCCATAGCCACAGCTACAGCTAGGGCCATAGCGGCTAGGACTGAGGCAGCCGCCCACCCGCCGAGCCTGGACTCCCCCATAGTATTTGGGGCTAGGTACGCGATAACAGCTAAGGCCATCATGTGGGCCGCGCCTAGGGCTAGGCTCTCCGGTATCGCTAGGGAGGCCAGCACATACCCGGCAGCCACGGCCCCTATAACCCATAGGGGCTCCGCACTAGTCCCCCTGAGCCTCTGTATTGCATATGCGTTGAAGGACACCGCCAGCCCGGCCAGCGCGGCTGCTACGGCCCAAGGGCTACCCCACAGGATCCTCGCTGCTACGCCCGACGCTATCAGCGGGAGTGACTGCGCGATGATCCGCTGGCACCCGAGGGGCTGGGGGCTCACTCCTTAGGCACCACCACACTCTCCAGGGCCTCCTCCACAACCTTCCTTGCAGTCACGCCTTCGGCCTCGTAGTCCGGCTTAATCCAGAGCCTATGCGCTATAGCCTCTACCATGAACCTCTTCACGTCATCCGGAATGGCGTAGTCCCTGCCCTCTAGTAGCGCGTGCACCCTAGCGAGCCTGTAGAGTGCTATTGCAACCCTATGCCCGGGGCCGAAGTCCACGGCCTCATGCCTCCTGATGTATGTCAGGAGGTCCACTATGTACTTGACTACCCTGTCGCTTACGTGGACGAGCTTGGGTATAGACTCTATGAGCTCGCCAGCCTCCTCTGGCGTGGCTACGGGCTCGACGTTGAACTCCGCTATCTCATCTGAGCGCACTACTATCTCGTACTCCTCCTCGGGCGTGCTGTACTCGCTCTCTATACTCACCATGAACCTGTCCCTCAGCGTCTCTATCACCGGGTAGACGCCCTGGGCTATGGGTAGTGGTATCTGCGTAGCTATTATCATGAATGGCCTCCTAAGCTCGTAGGTCACACCATCTATGGTGACCTGCCTCTCCTCCATAGCCTCGAGTAGAGCTGCCTGGCTCCTCGTCGGGGTCCTGTTGAGCTCGTCGAAGAATACTATATGACTGAATATGGGTCCCCTAACAAGCCTCCTCGTACCGTCCAGCTGGTATATATGGAAACCCGTTATGTCACTCGGGAGTATGTCGGGGTGGCCCTGGATCCTACCGAACTCCCCACCCAGGGCCCTAGCCAGGGCCCTCGCTGTCAGGGTCTTCCCCGTGCCAGGCGGGCCCTCTATGAGGACATGTCCCTCCGAGAATAGCGCGCATACTATAGTCTCCAGCTGGCTCCTCTTACCTACTATTACCTTAGAGGTCTCACTCAGAACAGCCTTAATCAGTTCCCGGGCTTTGTCGAAGTCCAATGGTCTCACCAGCGAGGCGTTAATGGGTTCCGCTGCGACTTACCCTTAAGGCTCTCGTGTGGACTATAAGGGTTAGGGTAAAATAAATGAGCGCCACTATATTCAGGGCGACGAGCGCCACAGCCACCCTGCCTATGCCTTCTCCCAGGGGAGGCGCGCCGAGCTCCCCGGCTACTCTATCGAATACCTCAAGCATGAGAGCGGCCTCTCCGTAGGGGTCGCTGGGATCCCTGGCTACCAATACTAACCTTGCTATTAGGGGGCCACCCGTGCCTGTCCCGTTCTCGGTGAGGGGGTATGAGGCGCTACCGACCAGGAACCTAGCTCTCGGGGCCTCGGCTATGGCGAAGCTCGCGATGGCGCCGTCGCCTGAGAGGCTCCAGGAGCTCATCAAGTCATACCCGCTTCTATTAAGGCATAGCCTCAGGGGCTGCAGGGATAGGCTCGTGCGGTATACCTCGAGGTACCCGCTCAGCCTCTGGCCCCCCACACTAGCGCTTATAGTCCATGCCTGTGGGGCGGGGCATATACTAGCGTTCGCCGGGTGCGCGTTGAGCTCCTGTAGCAGGTTATAGGTTAGGGGTTCACGACTAGCCTCCTCCATGTAAGCTGGTAGGCCTAGTCCCACGCTGAAGACTATCATCGCCGCAAGCCAGGCGGCAGCATATAGCCCTATTGGGGCAGTAGTGCCTCCCACGACTCGGGAAGCGCTCCCCCGAGGCACGCCTAGGTATACAATGAGAGCATAAAGGGGGGCAGCGAGTAGGGCCCCATTAGGTCCTACTATGCTTCCTAGTAGTAGGGCTGCGGGTATTGATGCACCAAGACCCATGGCACAGCCTCTTAGGGCTCCTCGCCAGCCAGATCTCCTCACTAGCGCTAAGGCTACCGCCCCAGGGGCTAGAGAGGCCGCTGGAGCAACGTATGATAGGAGGATGGGCACACTACCTCCCAGCATCCAGAGGGGTAAGGGGACTACTAGCAGTAGCGAGGCGGCATAGGCTACCGTGAAGGCTCTATCCCCGAAGCCCCCCGTCAGGGCTATGATCCCCCATACGAGGAGGACTAGGGATAGCATGCACAGGGTCACATACCATTCTAGTAGGATCCTCGAGACCATGTAGACTGCTAGGGAGTCCACTAGGAGCAGGAGGAACCCTAGGATCCTGCCGAGCCCAAGCTCCCCCTGGCCTGGGCTTCCCCCGGCCATTAACCAGGCGATTAGCGTGGCCACCAGTATTACCAGCACTACCGCTATATACACGTACCCATAGCTGGTGACTGCTGAGGCTAGCATTCGGACCGCCGTACTATAATAGCTGTTAACTACGACTCCCAGCCCCGATAGGAGCACCGCTATAGAAGCGAGTCCCCTAGAACCCCTCAACGCCCGCACACCGCCTACGTCTTCACGGCCTCTAAGCACTTCAGCTGGTGAGGGTTACTCCATGGGGCTCCGTTCTAGCTCCCCGATACCGAGTAGGCCTCCTCTATGGCGTCTACTACCCTACCAGCGTCGACCTTATAACCCATATCCGAGAGCGCCCTCGCTAGTGCTGTGAATCCCAGTATTAAGTGGTTCCTCGAGGCCTGGACCCCCATATGCCCTATCCTTACTACCCTACCCCTGAGCCTGCCCCAGCTACCCGCTATCATAACGCCATACCTACTCCACGCTAGCTCCCTGAGCTTCTCGGCATCTATCCCCCCGGGGACCTCTATAGCCGTCACCGTGGGTGAGGAGTGCTCTATGTCCTCGGGGTAGGGGGTCAGACCTGCCGCCTCCAGCGCCCTCCAGGCAGCCTCCCTAGCCCGCCTATGTCTCTCGTAGACGTTCTCTAAGCCCTCCTCGAGTATCATGTTAAGGGCCTCGTCTAGGGCCCTGATTAGGGGATCGGACATTGTATAGGGGAACTCCCCCCTCTCCTCGGGTATACCCTTCCATAGCCTCAGATTCAAGTAGAAGCCCTCGTAGCCCGTACGCTCCATCTCCTCCCACGCCCTCTCGCTAACGGTCACTATAGTGAGTCCCGGCGGCGTGTTGAGAGCCTTCTGGCTCCCACCTACCAGGATATCTATACCCGCTCCATCCACGTCTACGGGCACGGCTCCAACGGTGGATACGGCGTCCACAACCGTTAGCGCTCCATGCTCCCCCGCTATCCTGGCTATCTCCTCCACGGGGTTGAGTATGGCTGAGGGCGTGTCACAGTGCACTACAGTCACCAGCTTCACTCCAGGGTTCCTCTCGAGCGCCCTCTCCACCTCCGATGGATCAGCAGACCTCCTCCAGTCCGCGCCTAGTAGGATGGGCTCCCCGCCATACATCCTCACGAGGTCAGCGAACCCCTCACCGTAGACCCCGTTATCCACGACTAGCACCTTATCGCCACGCCTGACCAGGTTGGCTATAGCAGCCTCGAGGCCGAGCATGGCCTCTCCCAGCATAACGTATACACTGCTCCTCCTGGCGCCTAGGATCCTCCCCAGCTTGCCTACTACGCCCTTGTATAGCTCTAGGAACCCCGGGTCCAAGTCGGGATTAGTGACCTCTCTAATCATCGCCAGCCTAACTCTATCGGGGATCTCCGTGGGCCCCGGGGTCAGGATGAACCTATCAGTAAACAAGCGGATCAAGCCGCGTGCCACCTATTAAGCGAGTATAGGTGTAGAGTGCTAAATTAATCCTGCGCTGGTATCCCCCCTCGAGCAGCGGGGAGATCAAGGAGACTCCCGGCGTTAATGTAACCGGGCTTATGCTCGGAGTAGAGAGTGCCTGCTGCTTCGGCAGGCATTACCTATATTACTGCTATGTATTACATTAGTTGTAATTCGGGGTTCGTATGTCGGTAGTCGTGAGCTTCAGGATCCCTAGGGAACTCAAGGAGCGCATGGACAAATTTGGGGATGTCAACTGGAGCGACCTAGTGAGGAGATTCCTGGAGGAGACTGTGGCCAAGCTAGAGGCCGAGAGGACGCTGGAGAAGATCGGCAAGGACCTCGAGGACGTCCCGGAGCTACCCAGGGGCATCGTGGCCAGGTGGCTTAGGAGTGACAGGGAAAGTCGTTGACTCCTCAGTGATAGCTAGGTTCCTCCTGAAGGAGGCTGGGTGGGAGAGTATAAAGCCGATACTACTCGAGAGGCCCTACACGCTAGACCTGGCGGTAAAAGAGACTGCCAATGCTATATGGAGGAGGGCGAGGTTCCTCAGAGACATAAGCCCCAGCAAAGCCCTCACGCTACTAAACGACCTACTAGAACTGAGAAGACACGTCCTGAGAATAGACGATCAATCCCAGTACCTACTCAGGGCACTAGAGATAGCCCTGAACCAGGGCATAACAGTGTATGACGCACTATTCATAGCACAGGCTAGCGCCAGGAAAGCGAAGCTCGTAACATCGGATAGAGTGCAATACGAGGCCTCACTCAGACTAGGAGTAGAAGCGGAGCTGATAGAATAACCGGGAGCCCCGGGGGCTGAGGAGAGACTACAAATAGCTCTGCCACACTGCTACATAGTAGCCTCCACAGGAGCAGTAAGCGTCACACCACACTTCAAGGGATTAAGATTAAGGGTACTAGGTATATGGCCGCTATTATTGTTGCCTTCCTTAGGTCTCCTGGAGTCCATCCTAGTAGTCTGTGTGGTATGGTTAGCGCTCTACCTATGGGCCCGGGTAATGGTACTAGGAACGGGGTTCTCCTCGTGTAGCTTAGGTACTTGTCTCCGAGTCTCTTGATCATATCCCTCTCCTCCTTAACTGCTAGCAGCGATAACACAGCAACTACGGATAGCCACATCAAGGCTGGGGAAACAGTGAAGGCCCCCTTAATGTATGGCTTGAACGCTATATACGCTAGGACCCCGTAGCTCCAGACGATGAATCCCAGGTACTGTGGGTGCCTCGAGTACCTGTAGGCCCAGAAGTCCACCAGCTCAACTCCACTGAATCTACCGTATAGCCACGTGGCTACCCCGGCGAATAGTATCAAGCCCCCAGTGGCTGAGATCACCTTGGATATGACTA
>JALURJ010000215.1 GCA_027016915.1 Desulfurococcales archaeon
AGAAGCTCCAGGATAAGGCTCTCAGCGTCCCAGTCAGCCAGCACCGTATCGGTGTTCCGAGCCTCGTCGACGGGCTTCGAGGCTTCAGCTGTGCCCCACATGTCTCTAAGGAGGCCGGCGGCCTCCCCAGCTATCCTGGCAACGATTTTCCTGAGCTCACCCGACTCCACGAGTTCCTCACCCCACGTAGACAGGGTCGAACAGCGTGCGGGCCGATGCGTACCGTTCTATGTAGCTGGCCGTCAGCCTGGCAGCCTCGACCACCAGGCTCCTCGAAACGCCGGGGACCCCGGCGGACACTACCAGGACCCTCCTTGTCCCCTCCCTTATCATGGTTTCCCTGCTATCCCTGTGGGGGTAGATGTGGAGTATCCTGCCCCTGCTGTCGGCGAGAACCACTTCGCTGCCATTGAGCACTTCCCGCTCGCCGCCTATGGGGTTAAACTCCTCCCCTCGCCTAGCGTACCTGAGGACCAGCGGCGGGGAAAACCTGTCCACGTCGTAGAGCCCTATGGGTACTAGGGTTTCGACGCTTGCGAAGTTGCCTGAGTCAACCACGTTGTTTATGCGGGGGAAGCTCCCCCTTCTAAGCAGCCTTCTCACCAGGGCCTCGCTGCTAGGCCTGGTCTTTGTAGGGTCTATGCCGAGCCTCCACATGAAGTCCCTGTAAGCCCTAACAACAGGGTTAGCTTTGAGCGACTCGAGGGTATACCTGGACCTAACCTCCTCTACAAGCCTCCTCCCATGCTCCTCCAAGCCCTCAGCCTCCCTGGACACCACGACCCCTTCGAGCACCGTGTAGGCCACGTGGACCCCCAGCCTCCTCACGGCAGGATCCATGGTGATTAGGCCTTCCTGCAGCGCCATCGTGGAGCACCCACAATACTGTGGCTGGTAGGGATAAAGTGTTTTTGTCGCCCCGGCAACATAGTCCCCAAGGCATCTGGGAGGGTGCAGCCATGGTTTCCATAGCACTGTCGGCCTACAGCGGCGAGCCTCCCGAGCGGGCTGTGAGGGAGGTGGAGAGGTTCGTCGAGGAGCTTGCAGCCTCGGGCCACAGGCCCGTGTTCTTCCTAGGAGGGTACCGCGGCTTAATGAGGGTTGCAGCCGACCTCCTCCTAGAGGCAGGCTTTACTGTGGTTTTCATAATACCTGTAGAGTACGAGGGCCTGAAGCACCCCAAGGGGGGCATCGTGGTGAGGACAGGGATGAGCTTCAAGGGTAGGAACACAGTGATGGTTAGGAGCGGCGACGCCCTCGTAGCGCTGGGCGGCGGTGCAGGCACAATAATGGAGATCTTCGCCGCGTACGGGGAGGGCAAGCGCGTGTTTCTCCTAACGGGCTGCGGGTTGCCGAGCGACAGGCTAGCCGAGGCATACCCTGACGGGAGGATCTCCCCCGAAACCCCGCCCCTCCTATCCTTCCACAGAGACGGCAGGAACCTGGCAAGAGCCCTAACCCGATACATGGGCAAGTACCAGGCATGACCCGGGGCGTTCACTGTTGACCGTCCCTGCCCGCGTCGGCGTTATCCTTGCAGGCGGCGGCTCGAAGAGGTTTGGAAGGCCTAAACCCCTCTTCGCCGTAGGGTATGTACCCGTGATTAGGAGGGTGGCCGAGGCGCTGCGGGGCTCGGGGCTCAGGATATACGTGTCGTCAACGGACCCCGTGGCAGGTGAGGTGCTACGCGTAGCTGCGGGAGGCTTTGTCAAAGTCCTGCTGGACGATCCAGGGCTACCGTGCGGCGGGCCAGCCAGAGCCATGGCGAGTGCAGCGGCCCTCGGCTACTCGCCGATCCTCTTCGTCCCCAGCGACATGCCGTGGCTCACAAGCACAGTTGTGGTAAGGATGCTGCTCCACACGCTGGACGGTGACAGCTCGGCCACAGTCGTGGCCTGGCACGACGGCCGCCTTGAGACTCTAACCGTTGTGCTAGGCGCCGGGAGCCTAGCAGTGCTGGCAGAGGCGTGTAGGGTCAAAAAGATGGCTAGGGTGAGGACCGGCGACGCCCTTAGAGCCTCCAAGAGGATCCGCATGGTCCCCGCATCCCTCCTGCTGCAGGGATACCTCAATGAGAGGCCCCTACTCCACATCGAAACGCCTCAGGACTACCCCTACCCTCCCCGCAGGGGTAGGCGGGGTCCTTTAGCAGGACCCATAGACCTGGACAATGCCCGCGCCATGAACCTATACCTAGAAGCGCTATCCCAGGCCAGCGAAGACCCGGCAGGCTCCGCCAGGCTGTTCGCCGAGGAGGCTGAGAAGCACCTGGAGGCAGGGCTCTACGTGCTGGCTGCCCAGGCGTATAGGGATGCCTACTATCTGGCCAGAGCCGCCGGGTCAGGGGAGGCCGACATGTATCTGGAGAGGTCGGAGCAAATATATGGGTTGCTGGACAGGGGGGAAGCGGCTCTTTGGTGAACTATCCTCGCTGCATCATTCCGAGACCCAGGACCACCAGGACGGCTACCCCCACAATGATGAACTCCCACACCGATATCAGGGCGCGGAAGTAGAGGAAAAGCACAGCGAGGACAAGGATGGCAGTAGGGATAACCATAAGCCTGCTTCTACGAGGGCCGAAGAGGATCAGTACTATGGCGAGCAGTATGATCCACTCAAGCATCAGGACCCCTCAGGCCAGGTATTATATTCAGCGTGCCAATAAAAACCGTGGGGTAGGGTGTGGGGCTAAGAGTTGACGCGGCCAGGGTCGAGGCCCTCGCATCGGCCCTACGCCCCCTGGGGGTTGAAGGGGCCAAAAACATCGAGCGAGGAGACCCCCAATTCCACGCGGTGTCGAGGCTTGCAGAGGCCCTAGGCAGCCCCGGGCTCGCAGCCGTCCTCACGGTGGCCAATGCTCTGGTAAGCTACAGGCTCACACTTCCAGGCGAGGAGTACTGGGCGGAGTTCGCCGAGGCAGCCTCCACGAGTTATACCAGGGGCAGGCCCAGGCTCTCACAGTTCTTCGCGGAGTTCCTCCCAGCCAGCAGGGGTAACAGGTATCTGGCCCGGCAGAAGGTTGCCAGGATAAGGAGGTTCGAGTCGTCGGGTCTGCCCGTCCTCATAGAGTCAAGGTTCGATGAGTACGCCTCTCCGGAAGGCCTCCTCAAGCTTTGGAAGAGCCTCGCCAACCTCTTCGGGGGCAGGGAGTCGAAAACAGTGGTGTTCGCCGTCAAGATGTTCTACTACGTGGCGATAACAGTGAACCCCGGGCTAACGGCGCCTGCAGAGATACTGATACCCGTCGACCTGAGGGTGGCCCTGCTGGCAGCCACAAGCGGCATAGTGGGCGACGGGGGCTGGAGGGGTGTCTGGAAGGCCGGGTA
>JALURJ010000216.1 GCA_027016915.1 Desulfurococcales archaeon
TGCCGTGGATGTCGGGTGGAACCATCACCTTATGCTCTATCAGGCTTGTCTCGGGAACTATTCCAAGGATGTCGCCGCCGCTAACCTTGTCGCCGGGCTTAAGCTCGGTGTTAGGCTTGAAAACCCACTTCTTGTCCCTGGGTAGAGGAGCCACCTTTATGCCTCTCTTCACGAAGACGCTCTTAGACTCCTCGATTATCTTGGAGAGAGGCCTTTGGATACCGTCGTAGATCTGGGTCAGCAGGCCTGGCCCCAGCTCCACTGAGAGGGGGTAGCCCGTGCCGTAGACGGGCTCGCCGGGCCTGAGCCCGCTGGTGGACTCGTACACCTGTACAAACGCCTTGTCCCCCTGGATCCTGGTGACCTCGCCGATCAACCTGTCGCTGCCTACCTCAACCATCTCGTACATCTGGACTCCTCTCATATTGTCGGCGACGACGAGGGGTCCACTTATCCTTACTATCCTACCAACTACACCCATCACTCCTCACCGCCAAACAAGCTTCTAGCTATAAGTGCCCTATAGTCCTGGGCTACACGGTTAAACACTATGTCGAGGCTGAGGTCAAGCCTTATGCTCCCGTCGGGGGTCTGGGCCCTTATACCGCCAAGTATTTCTACAGGCTTGTCGGAGAGCCTGACCCTCTTACCGCCCGTGTCTATTTCCTTAAGCAGGGCCTTAACGGTCTTGGCATCCCGCCTGTTGGCCTCCAGCACTATTTCCTCGGCGTCGATCTGCCTCACCGCCGACTCGATCATTCTTCTGAGCAGGTCCTTGTACTCCTCGGTGCTGGCATACTCGTCAAGCTTCTCCTTCGCCAGGTCGATGGCCCTATCAATCCACTTGCTCCTCTCCTCAGCAACCTTGAGCCTCATCTGGGCCTGCAGCGCGGCTTCCTCAGCCTTCAACCTGTCGGAGGCCTTGGACAGTATTTCGGATATCCTCCTCTCCGCCTCCTGCACGAGCTCTATGCGTGTTGACTCCAGTATCCGCCGAGCACCCTCGGAGAGGTCCTCCAGCTTCAGCTTGAACTCCTTCTCAACGTCCTTTAGGGCCTCTTCTATCAGCTTACGCGGATCCCCCAATACCCTCTCCTCACCCATGTTATCCACCCACACCCAGTGCTCTCATGAGGAGCTTTCTCATGTCCACGGGCTCTCCCGGAGCCTTCATGGTTGGAAGCACGGAGACTATGGGAGGCTTGACGCGGGATGCGATCCTGGAAAAATCCTCCATCACGGGCTCAACGAGGTCTCTAGCCACCAGAATCACGCCGATATCCTCCCTCGCCAAGAGTTCTTTAAGTATTTCCATCATCTCCTCCGCAGTGTGGGCGACGAAGGTCTCGGCGCCCAGCATCCGGTACGCCAGCACTAGGTGCTCGTCACCTATTACGGCGAGCTTCTGCAAGTCCCATCTAAGCCTCCAGGCTCTATCAATAGGTATCCCAATTTAAACTTTTTATTTCACTATTCCTAACTGGTTAGATGCACGCTGAGAATATCAAGGGAGGCGGAGAGTGCCCAACATGACCAGACTGGTACCCGAAGAGCTTAGACACATCGTAATAGTGTCGCCGCGGCGGCTCTTCGACAAGGTGGTCGAGATACTGCTCGACACCAACAGCTTCCACCCCACAGAGCCCGTGCTTAAGATAGGCGAGCCCCTCCTCGAGTCCAAGATGCTTTTCTCCGAGCTTAACGAGCACGTCAACAGGTTCGACGAGTACTACAAGATACTGGAGATAGTGCCGCCCCAGCCCGTGGAGAGGCAGCCGGTGAAGGCTTCGAGCTGGAGTGATGCAGCACAGGAACTCCTGTCCAGCATAGGTGGCACCGAGCAGGTGCTGGAGAAGTACAGTAGGCTAACATTGGAGCTTAAGAGCAGGCTGGAGGAGCTCACCAGGGTTGAGGAGAGGCTTGAACCCATAAAGGATCTCGACGTAGACCTTGAAAAGCTGGCCGAGCTCAAGTACTTCACCACCTTCATGGGTGAGGCTCCCGCAGCTGTGGTCAGGGAACTGGTCAGGGAGATGTCGAAGTACGAGGACATAGTGGCCATCACCAGGAGGCTTGACGAGGAGCGCAGCCTCATAACAGTGTTTGCGCCCAAGGCCAGGGAGGTTTTCGTCCTCTCAGTGATCCAGGCCTACAGGGTGGCGCCGCTGGAGATCCCCGAGAACCTGCCCAAGAACCCTGCAAAGGCCTACCTTAAGGTCAAGGAGGAGAAGAAAAGGCTCCTGGAGGAGCAGAGGACCCTGAGGGAGGAGATAAGGAGGATGCTGCCGGACTCCTACGACGCATACTATAAGCTGCTAACCCTAAGGGAGGCCTTCAGGATAATGTCGGCGGCCAGGGCACTCAAGCTGTTCATCCAGGTGGAGGGCTACATGCCTAAGAAGCTCTTCGAGAGGGTCACCAAGAAGCTGGAGAAGGCCAGCAACGGGGCTGTGATCATAGTTGCTAGAAGAGAGGTTAAGGGCTTCAAAGAGGAGCCGCCCACCTACGTCAGCGTGCCTAGATGGCTTAAGCCCTTCCACATGATAACCGAGATGTACGGCACGCCCTCCCCCAAGGAGGTCGTCCCAACGATATTCATGGCGATAACATTTCCGCTGATCTATGGCCTGATGTTCCCCGACGCTGGCCAAGCCCTGCTCCTAATCCTGGCTGGATACTACTTCTACAAGAAGGGCGTGGCCCGGGAAGGGATGAGGAACGTCGGGATCCTCCTAATGTACTTCGGAGCCTTCTCCTTCGCCACAGGCATGCTGGCGGCTGAGTTCTTCGGCCCGTGGACCCCGGTGAGCCAGGCGCTCCACCACCTCTACGGCAAGCCGCCCTACGCCTCGCCGATATCGCCGCTTGCGGAGAAGATGATTGCAGGGGAGGAGGTCACGGCCAGCGTCGCGGCCGAGATGCAAGAGCTACTTATGGGTGTCATGATGCTCTCGCTCAGGCTGGGTGCCATGATACTGGTGTTCGGATCCCTGCTTGGCGTGACCAACGCCTTGCTTGAGGGGAGGCTCGATGAGGCCATAATAGCGAAGTTGCCGAAGCTGCTAATATTCACGTTTGCAGGCCTACCCTTCCTGGTGGCGGGCAGCGTGGAGGAGGCTGGCTCCTACCTCTCGGCGGCAACGGGGCTCGGCGAGCCCAACACGCTGGGCATGGTGGTGCGCTACGGCTTCCTAGCCTCACTGCTGATGCTCATGCTGGCGGAGCCTGTCCACGCGCTGCTCAAGGAGGGGGCCGAGGGCCTGAAGGGCAGCCTCGGCACAGCGTTCATGGAGGTCTTCGACACCATATTGATCGTCATAAGCAAC
>JALURJ010000217.1 GCA_027016915.1 Desulfurococcales archaeon
TCGTCCGTGGCCGGTAAATATAGTTCCGATCTCGAGGCGAAACTAGTTCCATTATTGCATTTTAGTTCGAGTGTCTCGATATAGGTTCGACCTATTATGGATTCAACTATCCATCTAACGGTACACCGTGCCTCCCCATACTTGGTTTCCCATTCTTCACATACGCCTATGCAGCCAGGCGAGCCCACAACGGCGTCGGCCACGTATATCCCGCCCTTTCTGAGAACCCTGTTGACCTCTTTGAGGTGTAGGAGGATATCGTTATATTCCTTGAAGTGGTTGAGCGTTGAAAGCATACTATAAACAAAATCTGCTGAGGATTCTCGAAACGGGAGTCTTCTGCCATCAGCATTGATGGGTTCCAACGCTCTGACCCGGCGTGAGTAAGAACACATCTCCTTAGACAAATCTAGGCATAATACCCTATAGCCCAGTTGTTCTAGGGCTGAAGCAACCCTCCCAGTACCACAACCTATATCGATGCCGTCACGGACGCTCCGAACTTTTGAGAACCTCTTAACGATCAAGTCTAGGTATGAAGCTTCAACTGCCGGGTCCCAAGAGAACATGGCATCATATATTCCTGGACTTGAATACAGGTCGTGGTGCGGGGCTTTGCGCATGTCGTGTCTACCCTACACGCTAAATGTACTCTTCCGGCCAACCCAGGTCGCGGGCTATCCTCACGGCAAGGGCGAAGAGGGTGTCGCTTAGCCGGTTTACGAATGTGATTACCGGGTCTAGCTCCAAATCTAATTCTAGCTGCCAGAGGCGGACTAGCTCCCTCTCCAGCCTCCTACATATGGTTCGTGCCACGTGAAGCGCTGCTGCTGGCGGCGGTCCTGCAGGGAGGATGAACCCTTTAAGCTCCATTCCCTGCATGGCGTGATCTATGACCTCTTCCAGCCATTTAACGTCGAGCTCCGCCTTCTCGCCTACGAGGAGGTATCCCACCTTGAAGAGTTGTTTCTGTATCTCTCGCAGAGTTTCACTATGGCCTTTGGCCTCGGAGGGTAGGAGGGACCTTGCCAGCCCTATGAATGAGTTGAGCTCGTCGAGGGTCCCCATGACCGATATGAGGGGGTGGCTCTTGGGAACCCTTCTGCCCAGAAGCCTGCAGTAGGTGTAGCCGTCGTCCCCGGTCCCAGTATATATTCTTGCCACTGTTCCCAGCCTACGGCCATGTATCATTGCGTGGCTGAAAGCTATAACTCCTCCGCCTGGAAGGTAACCGTTATTGTGGTTTGATCCGTAAAAGAATACATGGTTTGGAGGTATTGGCCGTGAGCAGGGCAAAACCCAGGGTGCTTGCTGAGCTCCGTCCACACCCGCTAGCCTTCGCTTCCCACCACTTGCTGTGGATATACATTGCAGCCGTGAGTGCTGCGCTAAACCTGTATCATGACACGCTGGCCTCGCTTGCCTCAAGCCTCCCCCTCATAGGGGAGTATGTTGGCGACTATGCCCCCTACGCTGTTTGGGGCGTACTGATACTTGTCCCTCTGCTCGTGATCTCGGTGCTCACCATATCCTGGAGATACCTTATTGTGGGCATACTCGTAACGGTGGGCTTACCTCTGGTGCTGAGATATTTCGGCTGGCCATACAGACCTAACCTATACTTTGCTGGCATAGCTGTAGGACTTCTAGGTGTCCTCTCCACTGAGATGCATCGTCGGGCACATGTCTACCTGGTCACCGATAGGGGTATAGTGATGGAGTATCGAGGTCTGCGGTCCCGGAGGAGAGAGATACTTTACTCTAGGATAACGGATCTGATCATGGAGAAGCCTTTCCTAGGCAGGATCTTCGGTTTTGGCAACATAGTGCCTATAACGGGATCCGGTATGGGGCTAGGCGAGGACGAGGCAGCAGTAATAGTGGGCGGCGGCGCTGGCCGAGGTGTCGCTGCAGGAGTGGCGGTCGCGGGTGGGAGAAGCGTCTCGGTGCCCAGGGCCAGGACCTTCTACATGCTATACGCTGTTCCTAGGCCCGACGATGTCTACAACATAATAGTGGAGGCCATGAGGAGCACCGAGGAGGCGCCGTACCTGAAGAAAATACTTGAAGCCTTAGAGTCCCAGAAGCGCGGGGCTGAGGGGGAGGGTTGAGGCTCTGCAACGAGGAGGTCCGGGATTTCGTCGATCAGCTGAGAAGCATCGGGTGGCGGGGGCTGCTGGTCGTCCACACCCGGCGGCCCTTAGAGGTGGTTGAAGCTTTAACAGGCATTATTGGCGGCAAAGTGCTGATCGTGGCCGATGCTGATGCTAGGAAGCATCTTCAGGGGAGGGTTGAGGCGGTCCTGGCTGGATACATGGATGTAGGGAAGCTATTAGGCGGAGAGTACGACTCCGTCATATTGATGTCAAGCTCGATGCTTAGGCCTAACGTTGTCGCTGCGGCTGCTGAGATGGTTAAGGGTTCAGGGGCTCTAAGCTTGGTTGTACCACCTCTGGAGGAGTGGAACCCTGGCATACCTGGAGGTCGGGGCTCTTTCAAGGAGTACCTGGTCTCGATGCTGAGTAAAGCTAGAAGCCTGCTCTGGCTCGACGTGGATGAGTGCAAGACGTATAGGTGGGAGGTACCTGCTAGCAGGGCTAAGCGCCCCAGCTGGAACCCCAGACTCTTCGAGGCCAAGCCTCGGCTTCCCCAGGGCCTCGTGGCTTTAACAGCCAACGAGGAGCAGGCAAATCTGCTCTCCGGCTTTGCTAGGTTCCTTAGGGGCAGGTTTAGGAGCTTCGCCGTAATTGGGGATAGGGGTAGGGGTAAGAGCTCGCTTCTGGGCATGGCGCTGGCCTTGGCCATATACTGGAGGATGGCTGGCACGGTAGAGGTCGTTGCACCCAGCCCTCTCAGTATTCAGCGGCTTATGGAGATGTTGGTGAAGGCTCTGGAAACCCTGAGAGTACCCTTCAAAACATCGACGCGGGGCAACCTACTAGTCGGTGCTAGAGGCCCATGGTTCCGTGTCTACTACAGAGACCCTCCGAGGGCGGAGCCAGCCCCCTTCTTAGTGATAGACGAGGCAGCCGCCGTCGGCCCGGCCAGGGTTAGGAGCCTCTCATGGAGAAGCGGCAGAACAGTGGCTGCCACCACGGTCCACGGGTATGAGGGCAGCGGCAGGGTGTTCACCAAACTCCTGTTGGACCAGCTCCCCCGACCCATAAGGGTCTACGAGGCTTCTACACCCATAAGGTATAGTCCGGGAGACCCTCTCGAGGAGTGGCTTTACACAACCTTCATGCTGAGAACTGTGGAGATGGTGAAGCCTAACACGGAGGAGCCGCGGTACACCATGCTAAGCGCAGAGGAGCTGGCCAGG
>JALURJ010000218.1 GCA_027016915.1 Desulfurococcales archaeon
ACTGGATAGCAGCCCATGTAGAGAGGAGGCTCCTAGATATATGGCACTATATGGGGAGCCTGGCCAGCGCTATAGCTGGCCGGTACCTCTTCATAGCAGAGCAGGAGATAGCTGCCGGAGCCCTTGAATGGTTAATAGATCTCACCGAGACCAGGGACGAGGAAGTCTATGAGAGGATTGGCAGAATGGTCTCCACAGTGGCTCCGGGCTCTGAGGGCCTCATATTCCTTCCATGGATGTATGGGGAGAGAAGCCCCATAGACGACGAGACTGTGAGAGGCGTGTTCTTCAACCTAACCATGAGCCACGGAAAACCACATCTCTACAAGGCTGTGATGGAGGGGGTGGCCTACAACATAGGGTGGGCCTACGAGTACTTCGCCAAGCACGTGCCTTACCGCGGCGCTATAAGGATTGTGGGTGGAGGGGCCCTATATGACGAGTGGTGCCAGATAATATCAGATGTGCTCGGAGCACCTCTGGAAAGAACCTTCGAACCTGAGGAGGCTGGTCTGAGGGGCGGTGCTATGATAGCTGGCGTGGCCTTAGGTCTCTACAGGAACTTCGAGGAAGCGGCTAAGCTGGTTCTGCCCGAGAAAAAGTTCGAGCCCCGCCGAGAGGTCAGGGAGGTTTACGAGAAGCACTTCAAAGCCTTCAAGAAGCTATACCAGAGGCTGAGCCCCGTGTTCAAATTCCTAAACAGGCACAAATAGCCCTGCACAAACCAATAATTGGCTGAAAACAAACTAGACTTGGTGGAGGCCTTGACCTACATTCTCCGAGAGAAAGGCTTTCCTCCAAGCCAGCTTCTAGAAAGGCTTGCCAGCTACGCCTCCATTGACATGGATCCCTCCAGCGCCCGGCTTTGGGGCCACATATACGAGCCGGGAGTAGAGGAGGCCTGGAAGATCGCCCTGGAGGCTTACGCGCTTTACCAGAAGAAGAACATGCTGGACCCCACGGTGTACCCCAGCATCATACGCCTCGAGAACGAGGTGGTCTCAGCTGTAGCGGACCTTATGGGGGGCGATGAGAACGTTGTCGGGAACTTCACAAGCGGGGGTACCGAGAGCATAATGCTCGCGGTCAAGGCTGCCAGGGACTATTACTGGGCCAGGAGAGGCCGGGGCAACGTGCCCGAAATAGTCCTTCCAGTAACAGCTCACCCGGCCTTCCACAAGGCAGCCCACTACTTGGGCTTGAAAACCGTGATAACCCCTGTGGACCCTGAAACCTTGGAGGCAGACGTCGACGCCACTGCCGAGAAAGTCTCGGACAGAACTGCCATGATTGTCGGCTCGGCGCCCAACTACCCCTACGGCGTCATTGACCCTATCAGGGAGATGGGCGAGCTGGCCGAAGATAAGGGGTTGTGGCTACACGTCGACGCCTGCATAGGCTTCATACTGCCCTTCCTCCGCATGCTAGGCGAGCAAATCCCCGACTATGACCTCAGGGTCCCCGGAGTTTCATCGCTCTCTACGGACCTCCACAAATACGGCTACTCGCCTAAGGGTGCCTCGGTAATTCTTTACAGGAGCAAGGAACTCAGAGTACATCAGCTGTTCTCCTACTCGCGGTGGCCCGGCTACCCCCTAGTCAATACTGTCATACTCTCATCAAGGCCTGCCGGAAACCTGGCGGCGGCATGGGCTGTGCTTAACTACCTGGGGCTGAAGGGCTACAAGAAGCTGGCCACCAAAGTCCTCGAGACGAGGAAAATACTGGTAGAGAAGCTGCCTGCGCTAGGATTCCAGGTGCTGGGCAGGCCGCAGGCAGGTATACTGGCGTTCACTAGCCCAGAGATCAACGTATTCAAGCTGGCACACATTATGTCGGAGAAAGGATGGTACATTCAGGTACAGCCAGGCTCTATCCACCTGAATCTCCAGCCCAGCATACACCTAACCATAGCACCAAAGCACCACGAGGTGGTCCACCGAATGCTGGACGACCTAGCCAGGGCGAAGGAGGAGGCTAAGGCTTATCCCATGCCCCCGGAGAACGCTCTAAGGTTCCTCCAAGAGATGGGGCTGACCTCGCTTGACCCGGAAAGCGTTGGGAAAGCCATGCCGCGGATACTAGGAAAGCTTGGACTTACAGGCGGCTCTCTGCCAAGCGATATGTCGCTGATAAACGAGCTCATGTACATCATGCCGCCGGAGCTTGTAGAGCAAGTGTTAGCCATTGTTATGAATGAACTCTATTCAGCCCGAGGCTGACCTGCTACCGCAACTGAAGGATATATTGCCTCAATGTGGGTGGAGGCAGGTTCAGCCCCTCCCTCTTCTTTACGTTTTCCTCAGCCTAGCGATGAAGGCACCTATGGTATCATGTAGGTGTGGGTATAGCCTTATGCTTCCCCGTAGCCCTATACCTGGCCTGCCCAGAAGTATAGGCGGCTCCTCCACCACAGCTAACCCCCCATCCACCACGCTACTGATAACCTCCTCATTCTCCTCTACTGTCAGCGTACACGTAGTATAGACCACCACGCCGCCGGGCCTTACCGCTTGAAGCGCTCTACGAAGCAGCTTTTTCTGAAGATCGCTCATCCTGCCAACAATCCGAGGGCCAGCCCGTTCAAGCCAGATCCTGGTTTCAGGACTGTGGCCGAGTCTTCCCATACTGCTACAGTCAGGGTCTACCAGTGCAGCTTCGAAGGATGAGGGACGCGTGAAGCCCCATGAAGAGTCCACATGTACCAGGTCCAGGGATACGCCTAGGGATGAAGCCAGCCTAGCCTCTGACACCAGCCTCCTCTCCGAGATGTCTGCACCCACAACATATGCACCTTCAAAGCTAAGCTGTATAGCTTTACCCCCAGGAGCGGAGCAGACGTCGAGTAAGCACCAGCCCCTCTTCACGCCCAGAGCGGCAGCCGCCAGCACAGACGCCTTGTCCCTCAACATGTGGGGAGTCTTGATCCTCGTTTCAACCTTTTCCAGGTCTCCCTCCACGACTCTCAGTAAATCGGGCACCCTAGGGTCTCTTCTAACCTTAACACCAAACTCTTGTAGTAGCTTTACGGCAACGCGGGAGTCGTCGGCAACCCACACCCATCTGGGGTGGGGCCTATTGAAGGCCTCCAGGAGTTTACGTGTGTCAGCGAACCCCAGTATACGGGTGAAATAGGCTACCACCCATAAAGGCTGCGAATACCTGACAGAGAGCCTGCGTAGCCCCTTTAACCCGGACAAAATATCCTTAATAGTTAGCCTGCGTAGCTCCTCCAGGTCGCCCCTATGCAGGGGCAGGTTCCTCCGAGAAGCTATGTCGAGAAGCCTGTTCAGAGAAACTTGGGGCCTGAAGAGC
>JALURJ010000219.1 GCA_027016915.1 Desulfurococcales archaeon
ATAGGCATCAGCCGACACCCTATGAAGATTATCCAGTTATATTAGCATTACGCGCAGTTACCGGCTAGCCTTCCTCCATTAAATCTTAAACCCAATACTGTTCAGACACACTGCCTAGAGCAGCGATAACTATTAATACATTATTTTATGCAGTAGTGAATAGTGATATTTCATGTCTACAGATGCTAGGAAAATTTTGGCTGCATCCCTTGTAGCCCTTGCCGTGGCCCTAGCTTCCACGGCAATCCTGTACCTGGAATATGAGAAGAGCAGCACATTCACCAAGACGAATCAACCGGTCCCCGTAGCCCGTAAAACATCTACGCCGTGGATTCCGGGCAGGGTGGCGGCACTGGTTGTCGGGGACCCTGTCTCAGTAGCAGATCTCCTCGCAAATGTGAGAGGCGTTGTCACGGTTCGACAAGTCGCCACGCCCCAAGAAGCCTTAGAGGAGCTGAACGAGCTTCAGGCAGTGGCGTACATGCAGGTGATATTGTTCAATGGCACGTGGTTTGTTGAGAACTATGATGACACATCTCTGAGGCAGCTCGTAGAGAGGGCATACTTAGACGGAGCTGCACTCGTCGTGATGGGCGGGGGGACAGAGAGGCTATTGGACATGCTTTACGAGCTGGGACTATACAATATGGCTCATGAGCGCAACCCAGCGTATTTTGGCCCGCAGATCGTAGGCGTGGCCTACAGAGAGGTCGTAGGCCCTGAGGGGCCATACCGCTATCCAAGCACCCTTATGAGTTTCGCTACTAGTCCTGAAGGCCTGGCAGAGGCCGTAGTCAAATGGATTGCTGGTGGCGCGGGGCTTGCGGGTTAGGGAAAGATTTGTAATGTTGTGGGAACACTGTGCCACAGGGATCTGTATTGGGTGAACCTGGCCCGCAGAGCGTGGAGAAGTGGATAAAAGTTAGAGGCCTGGGCTGGAGGCTTATAGACACGGGTGGCCCCACTACAAGCGTTGCAGATGCTGCTGAGAGGCTTGGCGTAGATCCCGGCAACATTGTTAAGACACTCGTCCTGGTGGACGGGGATAAGACTTATGCAGTCATAGTGCCCGGCCCAGCTAGGCTGAGCCTGGAGAAACTGGCCCGCGTAGTTGGAGGTAAGCCAAGGATGGCGAAGCCCAGAGAAGTGGTGGAGAGAACAGGATACCGGGTGGGCGGGGTTCCCCCCGTAGCTTTGCCGGATAACGTTGTCCTGGTGGTGGATGAACGGGTACTACGGCTGGAAAAAGTATACGGCGGAGGCGGGAAGGACGGAGTCCTGCTGGAGTTCAACCCCTCCGAACTCGTAAGGGAGGCCGGGTGCCTAGTGGCCGACGTTTCAACTCAGTAGCACTGCATGGTAGCCCGTGGAAAGTATTATTTAGCCCAGCCAGCCTTTAGCAAACCGGCCTTTAAATTAGGAACTTGAGGGGGCGCCTAGCCATGGAGACGAAGTTCGACGTCGTAGTTGTGGGTGCAGGGCCTGCCGGCGCATCTGCCGCCTACACTGCCGCCAGGCATGGTTTAAAGGTCCTCCTCGTCGAGAGGGGGAGAGGCGCTGGCTCTAAGCAGGTTTTCGGAGGAAGGGTTTACGCCGCTCCTCTAAGAGAAATATACGAGGACTTCGACAAGGAGGCCCCCATTCACAGGTGGGTTAGGAAGGAGAGGGTAAGCCTCGTCCATGGAGACCGAATGGTAACGTTCGAGTATGAGAGCGATAGAACCGTGAGCTTCACCACCTACTTGACACAGCTTACCTCCTGGATGGTTGAGAAAGCTGTGAGCGCTGGCGCCATATTCGTGGACGAGGTTCGGGTTGACAGTATAGTGAGGGACGATGCGGGCAAAGTAATAGGCGTGGAGTCTGGGGGTGAGAGGGTTTATGCCGACATAGTGGTGGACGCTGAGGGGGTTAATAGGCTTCTATTGGAGAAGCTGGGCTTGGCTGAGAAGACCAGGCCCAGCCAGGTAGCCCTGGGGGTAAAGGAGGTGGTCAAGGTGGGGGAGGATAAGATAAACGAGAGGTTCGGGGTGGCGCCGGGCGAGGGCGTGTCCTGGGTCCTAACAGGTGACGTCACCGGCAACATGCCTGGAGGAGCCTTCATCTACACCAACAAAGACACTGTGAGCATAGGCGTCGTAGTCTACCTAGAATCAGCCGTGAATATGGTGAAGGAGCCGATCCACATCCTCGTTGAGAAGCTTAGAACGCACCCATCCCTAAGCAGGCTCTGGGCCGACGGTGACGTCATGGAGTATGCGGCCAGGCTCACCCCCGAGTCCGGGTATAGATACATGCCCCGGAAGCTGGCAACCCACGGCCTCATGGTTGCAGGCGATGCTGCCGGGCTGCTCCTAAACACAGGCTACACCTTCCGCGGCGTGGACTACGCCGCACTCAGCGGCTACATGGCTGGGAACGCTGCAGTTAAGGCTCTCGAGGAGGGAGACACGGGGGAGGAGAACCTTAGGAGGCTCTACGAGAAGCCGCTGCTGGAGAGCTTTATTGTAAGGGATTTGAAGAGGCATCGCGGCATAGAGTGGCTCATGTCGAACCCGGAGTTCTTCAAGAAATACCCGGCCCTCGCCACCGGAGTAGCCTGCAGGCTCTTCGACCTCGAAGGCGAGGCACCCACAGTATATGAGGCCCTGCGCTCCTCGGCTAGTGACCAGGGCCTATCCCTGCTTCGCCTCGTATTAGACATGTTTCGCGTGGTGAGGAAGCTATGAGTACGGGTGAAGCGAAACCCAAACTGATAAGGGTTGAGGACCTGCTCCAGAGGACCGTCTATGACGTCGATCATAGAGCCCACATAATCGTTGACCCGGAGAAGTGTGCCAGGTGCCCCAAGAAGCCATGCACCTACCTCTGCCCAGCAAGCTGCTATGTTCTCGTCGACGACAGGGTAGTGTTTAGCTATGAGGGCTGCCTCGAGTGCGGTACATGTAGGGTGATATGCCCCATGGAGGCGATCACTTGGAACTTCCCCGTCAGTGGTAAGGGGGTGCAGTATAGGTTCGCGTAGCCGGGGTGCTGAGCCATGGCATTGAGAGTGATTGTAGGTATAAAATGGGTCCCTAACACCCAGGCCGTCAGGTTCGACCCCAAGACGGGAACCCTGATCCGCGAGGGTGTGCCAAGCATAGTTAACCCCCACGATCTCGACGCGGTGGAGCTGGCCCTCCAGCTCAAGGAGAGGTATGGGGCCAAGGTCACAGCGATTTCAATGGCACCACCCAGCGCTGTTAAGGGGTTGGAACATGTGATAGGCATGGGGGTCGACGACGCCATCCTGATCAGCGACAGGGTTTTCGCAGGCTCAGACACCCTGGCCACCAGCTACGTGATAGCCCAGACGCTGAAAAGGATAGGTGACTTCAACCTAGCCCTTTTCGGCCAGGAGACAATAGACAGCTCCACCGCACACATACCGGCCCAGGTTGCAGGCTGGCTAGAGCTACCATACATATACTATGTCGATAGGATCGAGGACTTAGACTTGGAGCAAAACGTGGTCACAGTGAGGAGGATACTGGAGGACCGGCTAGAATGGTACAAGCTTAAGATGCCTGCAATTCTCGGCGTAGCGATGAAAAGCCAGAAGCCAAGGCCTGTAAGCATATACAATAAGCTTAGGGTCAGGATGGAGAACCCAATCAAAGTTTGGAGCAACAAGGAGCTCGGCCTAGACCCCAGATGCCTGGGCCTTAAGGGCAGCCCCACACTGGTCACCAAGGTCACATGGACCCCCGAAGTCCCGCGTAAAAAACAGGTGATTGAGGGGCCTCCCGGCGAGGCCGTCAAGAAACTTGTAGAAAAACTTTGTGGGGAGGGGGTGTTGCCCTTTGAGTGCTGAGGAGAAGATCAGCCTGGCGGAGAGGAGGAGGCAGAAGAAGGTGGACTGCGACAAGCTGTGCCCCGAGTGGGGCTGCACCCAGCCCTACGAGTACGAGGGCGTCTGGGTTGTGGGTGAGGTGGAAGAGCACGGCATAACGGAGCCCAGCCTCCAGATGCTCACACCCGCAAGGAGGATAGCCGACAAGCTGGAGACCTTCGTTGAGGGCATACTGCTCGGGAGCAATAAGGAACTCCTCGAGAAGGCGGCCAGGGAGATGATATACCATGGCGCCGACCGGGTCAGGATCCTGGCAAGCGACGAGCTGGCCACCTACATACCAGGCGTCTACGGTGAAGCCATAGCCAGGCTGGCTGAGGCCAGGAAGCCGGAGATAATATTCCTCGCGGCAACCATGAAAGGTAGAGAGATAGCTCCCTACGTGGCAGGCCTCCTCAGGGCAGGCATTACCGCCGACTGCACCCAGTTCGAGGTGGATGAGGAGACGGGAGACCTCCTAATGATACGCCCACCCTTCGCAGCCATCCTGCTAGCCTACATTAAAACCCCGTTCAGAAGACCCCAGATAGCCACCGCTAGACCCAACATATTTTCCCTACCGCCCCGCGACGAGACCCGGGAAGGCGAAATAGTCTGGGAGAACCCGGGGGACTACAAGCTATCCAAGCCGCCCATAAGCCTAGTCAAGGTAGAGATACTGAAGAAGAGCGAGGTGCCTATAGAAAAAGCCGAGTACATAGTGTCGGGTGGGAGAGGTATCGGTACAAAGGAGGGCTTCAAAACCCTGGAAGAGCTCGCAGAGATCCTCGGCGGCGTAGTTGCGGGAAGCAGGAAGGCCGTAGACCTAGGACTTATACCCCACGAAAGGCAGGTCGGGCAGACAGGCAAAAGCGTCAGACCCAAGCTATACATAGCGGTCGGCATAAGCGGCGCAGCCCAGCACGTCATAGGCATCAGAGAAGCGGGACTCGTCGTAGCCATAAATAAGGACCCAGAAGCACCCATATTCAAAAACGCCGACTACGGCATAGTAGCCGACTGGCGTGAAGCTCTGCCACTGCTAATAGAGGAGCTTAGAAAGCTTAAAGAAAAGCATGGCAAGGCCGGGTAAATGCTGGAGTCCCTTTTTCAAACCCAGCATCTACCGTGCGGCTTGTCGTGCTTTGTGCCTCAACTATAGCTCAAGCGGCTTGCTGGACCGTATTTATTAGGTGCCTCCCACGATTTTATGGTATAGTGGGTGCTGGCAGGGTGGTTGACGCTGTTGTAATCCGTATTCCACGCGGGGTTGCTGCGAGGCTGAGACGGGAGGCTGAGAGGCTGGGCCTTAGCCTTGAGGGGTACGTGCTTGAACTTGTCCTCAGGGATCTGGACCCGCCGGAGAGGGCCAGGGAGTACGCCGAGGCTGCTCGGGATCTCCTAGGCCAGGCGAGGGACGAGCTCCGGAGAGGCGACGCTAGGCAGGCTGCGGAGAAGGCCTGGGGCGCTGCCGCGCTGGTCGTTAAGGCCTATGCCGAGTGGAAGGAGGGGAGGAGGCTGTCAAGCCACGGAGAGTTGTGGGAGTATAAGAGGGTCCTGGAGAAGGAGCTGGGAGAATGGGTTCACGATGCGTGGAACGCCGGGCAGAGCATGCATGTATGCTTCTATGAGGGCTGGTGCGCTAGAGAAGATGTAGAAAAGGCTGTCAAGAGGATAGAGAGGCTGGTGAAGGCTGTCAAGGAGAAGATCCGAGCCTAGATCATGACGTGTCCCCTGGGAACCACGTGGCTCAGGGCCTGGAATATTTCTCTATGAGGCGTCTCACCCTCCCAGCCAGGCACGGAGGCAACAGCGGATCTTCGAGGTGACTTCTCAGATCCCTGACCCGCCTCTTAACCCAAGCCCTGTCCCCCTCCCTTAGGGCGATGCTAGTTCCACCTCCATGGCCTCGAGGCGGGCCTCATAGGTGTGGGGATAGGCACGTCTAACAACGCTGCTGTCGATCACATAGCCCCTTTGTTTAAGCAATGTTATCTCTACTAGTACGAATACAGTTTAGAAGGCGCTAGCCCGTGTAGAGGACTTCTAGACCTTCGGCCTCTGCTATAGCTGCTAGGGTTTTATCGCCAGTGACGAATCTGTTGCTCCTAGACTTATGGGCGGAGACTATTTGTAATGCGTCCGCTATGTAGACATGGTGCTTTAATACGAGGTTTACCGCGCTTCTGAGGATTGATGGGCTTATCCCGACCACTATGACTCTATATAGTTTAGCGAGAGTCTTTACCTCCCTTAGAAGGGTCTTTAGCAGATTTCTTGCATCCAGCCCCAACCTTCTCTCATACTTGTCGAACACTACTGTTGCTTCAGCTATGTTCCAATATGAGAATGCTATCGCTGCGACTCCTCGGTATGCATCGCTGAAAACCCTATCCACGGCGTCGCTGCCAGGCTCACTGACATACCTCTTAACCAGAGCACTGGTGTCGAAGTAATATACATCCTCACCTCGCATCATTGGGAAACCCTCCTAGTGCGTCCGTCCCTCAGCTCCCTCACGATCCTGGCTGCGTCTAAGCCGGAGGGCCTCAGCCCCGGCACTTCGGACACCACTGTAGGTTCCAGCTCTCCAAGCCCTAGCTCGTCAGCCAGGGCATCAATCCATCTAGCTGATACAAGATACTCGAAATACTCCTCAACAATGCTACTCAAATTTCCCCCTTCGCCGGTAACAATCCTCCTAACCTCCTCGAGCAAATCCTCCCTCACGCTAAGCGTAAGCTTCCTCTTACCCATACGTATATACCTCCATACGTATATACGTACGTTAGCGTATAATAAACCCAGCGACAATCCACCCCTCATCCCTACTCCGGTTCATCTGCCTCGTTGACAGGCACCTAGAAAATAGGTGTAGCGAATATCCATTTCTCTCCAGGCGTTTATTCCAAACATTTTATTATAAATTCATGTGTGCACCTAGAGAGTTTCAGCCTCGTCCTAGGGGTGGGGGGATGCGGGGCTTCCATCCAGGTTTAACCTGTGCATGATTAGAGGGAGTGAAAATCATATCATAAGTAAGGTAAGGATAGATCCGTGGAACTCACTGTTGCAGAAACAGGTGCAACTATGGCTGGCTGTGGAGAAAACTATTACGCTCAATATATGCAAATTAGATGATAGGACGCAGTAACGTTCTCAAGTAAGCCGAGTATTATGCAGATACTCGGCTTCGGGCTTCGGGAAGAATTACGAAAAAATAGAGAAATCACTAGCTTTCTCAAGGGAGCATGAGACCAGAAGATCTAACATCCTAATAAACAGGATAGGCGCTACTTGTAGTCTTTAATGTGAATGACTACTCGGGGAAATTTTCTACAAGTTCATTGTCCGCAGTATAGAGCCTGGTGTTCAGTGTTTCGGCCAGGGCGACGTAGCTTGCGTCATATATGGTTATGTTATGCTCTAATGCCAGGGCGATGGTTTTGGCCTTTAATTCTCCCTCGAGTTCATGCGTGTCGAAGCCATACTTGTTTAGGGCAAGGCCTATATTCTTCAATTCCTCGTGAGAGTAAACCCTACTATATCTAAGTGCATTGAGGACCTCGTACTCCAGGAGCGCTGGGACGACTATCTGGAAGCTCCCTCCAATATAGTCTCTCAGCTTCAGGACTTTGTCACTATACTCTTCCTCTAAGAACCATTTGGTTATAACGCTGGCATCCACTACTACCTTTTCCTTCTCCATTCCCTTATCACCCTGGCCGAGTCCCAGCCTTCCGGAGCCTTTTTGCGGAGCTTCTCGTTGATTAATAGTGCTTCAGCAAGGTTGCGTTGCTCCAGTTCTTCCAGCTTGGCCAGTATGGCCTGCCTTATGACCTCGCTCCAGTTGATGTAGCTGAATCTTTTCATGCGTTTCTTAAGCTCGGGATCTACCCGCACGATCACGCTGGGCAAAAGTTCTCACCATAATATAGATGGCTGTAGGCTGACCCATAATAACTTGTCTATATATACAGTAATATACTGGTAAGAAATAAAAGCGTGTTCAACTAGTTTAACTTGATGATCGAGTTGAACAAACGTCAGGGGAAACGTAGGATTGTAGCCATCAGGGGGTTTGACGAGGAACTGTACAAAATAGCCAAGATGTATGCCTCTCTGGAAGGCAGAACTGTGGCCTCTATAATCGAAGAGGCGCTCCAGCGCTGGGTGGAGGAGCGGAGCGATATAGAGGAGCTAAGACTTTGGCTTAGACTTGAGGAGGCATACAGGGAAAACCTGGAAGCCCTGAGAAAGAAGCTGGAGGAGGCTCCCGGCGAGCAGGGTGAAGGCTATGCCTTGGCGTGTAATGGCAAGGTGGTAGGTGTGTTCAGCAACTATGAGGATGCTGCTAAAGAAGCACAGGTAAAATGTATCGGCTATGCCCTTATAGTTAGGCTACCGCTAGTTGAGGAGGAAGTAGAACTGGGCCTCCCGTGGTGAGGAGCATGAGTACATACTTCGAGAATAGCGAGCTAAACTATCTGCCTATGGTCGAGGCTTTGCTGAAGAACCCATTGAATGGGGCGCAAGTAAGAATACACCTTACCCTGGACACAGGGTTTCAGGGAGGCGTCCTTATACCATTGAAGACCTACGTGAAGCTTGGCCTAAACTTAGCTGAGGAATTGAAGACCATTGGAAGAACAGCCCTAGGTGGACGAGTGGAGCTGAGGACCTCCAGAGTCGTAGTGGTTGTTGATGGTCGGAGGATACCGTGTCACGCCTACACAGCCGTGGGTGTAAGAAGGCCTTTGATGGGAAGGGAGGTGCTTAAAGAGCTGGGGTTGCTCTACAGGCCGCCCCATAAACTAGGGTTTCCGGCGCTAGGCTAGGCGGACTCTGAGGTCTCAGCTTCGGGTAGATGTTTTCGGAAGGTGGCTTCTTATCGCTCTCTGGAAATTGTATAGAGAAACTGCGGCGGCGAGGGTGTTTAACGTGAGGAAGACTGGGTCTCCCAAAAGATAGGCGTAGGCGGCGAGGAGTGTGCTTCCCAGCCCGTAGAGGCCACTGAGCTTTGGGCTGGGGATCGTGTCTAGGCTTATCAGCCAGCCAGCGACGATCAGTGTCATACCTGCAAGGCCGACGCTATAGATTACATCCATGTTGGCGCCCCTAGACTTGGAGATGCCGGAGAGTTATATTGATAGCGCCATGCTATCAGAGCCTGGTGACTAGGACTTTCTCAGCCTCCCTGGCCATGGCTATGACCTTCTCGTCGATCTCCCACATCACTGGCGTTAGGTTGAAGGAGAGCGGTGTTACGGCTATGTCCTTCTCCATTATCACAGTATAGACATCTGTGCCGGGCTCCGGGGTTACAGGTTCGCCGTAGACCCAGTAGTAGGGCTTGCCCCTGGGGTCGAAGCGCTTCTCTATATACTCGGTGAACCTCATCCTAGCTGGTTTAACAACCCTTACCCTTGTCTTCCTGGTTATCTCCGAGGGGAAGTTGACGTTCAACACGTCGACGTCCCTCGGCATGCCGTGCTTCAGCACGAAGCTAGCCATGGTTCTTATCAAGGCTTTGAGGGGCTCGGCGTAGCCGGGATCCTCGAAATCCTCTCCCTCTGAGACGGCGGCCGAGAAGGCTATAGCGGGGATCCCTATGAGGGCTGCCTGCGCGGCTGCGCCCACGGTACCGGAGGAAAGTATTACCTGGACGCTTGTATTGTCCCCGACATTTACGCCTGACACCACGAGCCCCACCTCCCTGACAAGCTCGTTAACGGCGATGTGTACCACGTCGCTGGATGTCCCGTTGATCGAGTAGAGTTCGACACCCCAGAGATTCACTCTGTTTATCCTGAGGGGTTTGTGCAGGGTTATGCCTAGTCCGCTACTACTCTTGGGGGTTTCGGGGGCCACGACTACGGCCTCCCCTAGGTCTCGAACCGCCTGGTAAAGCAGCTTCAGCCCTGGGCTATGGACGCCGTCGTCGTTGGTGACCAGTATTTTCACCATCCTCCCACCCCACTAACCTGTCGACAGCTTTTCCAACACTCCAGTATCTTGGCAAAAATATAGTTTACTGGGCACAATTAACTCCAGGGCACTCCACGTGACTACAAGTGTGGAGGAGCTGGCGGCAAGCGCCGTTAAACTGGCCTCCTCTGGACAGGTGGGTCTTAGGGGAGCTGTTCACAGGGTAGCCAGTGGGGATAGGAGGCTGCGACGACTAGTTCTGGC
>JALURJ010000220.1 GCA_027016915.1 Desulfurococcales archaeon
CGACGCAAGGCTCCTGGCCTCGTAGAGGCGCCCCAGGGCCTCGCTTGAGGCAGGTGATCCTCCGCTCGTATCCGCAGCCATCTTGGCTACCAGGGTGATCCAAGGGTCAACGACGTCTAGAAGTATGGTTCGGGGAAGCACACTCCGCATCTCCTCCACCTCCTCGTTGGAGAGGTCTGCCGGGTTGCCGGCCTCCGCCCCCACGGTGGATGCCCTGCGCACAGCGTCTCTCAGGGTGTCGAAGCTGCTGCGCCCCTGCTCCACCCTCTCCTCCAGGCTCCTGTCAACGCCCTCGGGGAGGCTCACTGCGGGTGCGGGCTGCGGCGGGCTGCAGGCCGGGTTCGGCCTGCTCGACACCGTCACCTCGAAGGTCGCCTCGAAGCCTTGTCCTCTAAGCTTGTAGGTACCGGGCCCCGTCACGGTTAGAAGCGCCCTTCCAAGATCGTCAACGGCGTTCAGGCTGGCGAAGAGCGAGACTAGCCCCGAGGCGCCGCCAGCTATGCCCACGACCACCGCTGTTCCTGTGGTTAGGACGCCAGCAACCACTCCTCCAACAGCGGCTCCTACACCCGCGATGATTGTTGTGATAGCGTCCGAGTCGTCCTCCTTCACCTGCACATCAAGTATTATCCTGTTGAGGGGGCTGCACTCGACATGGCTGTAGAGGTGGAGGTTGAGGTCCCTCGACTGCTCGTAGTCCCAGTTGAAATCATCTATGGTGACGACGCCCGCCCTCGAGCCGTGGGCTTCGTGGGAGACCAGCCAGCCTATTATAAGCTCGGCGTTCCCGTCGATGCCGTCGTCCTGGTCCTCGAGGAGCCTTATGTTCTTGAGGTAAACATCCACGGTGAGGGAAGGGCTGCTAGGTGGGTCTAGGTGTCCCTCCACACTCATGGTTAGCGGCAAAACGGTTGCCAGCACGACCACTACTAGTAGCACGTTTGCCTTCCAAAGCGCTCCTCTAAATATCCCCATATGTAGCACATCCTACCGTTTTAAGCCCTGTGAAGACCCGGCCTTGTTAGGCGGGCTCCAAGAGGCTCTCGGTAGGGCTATTTGGGCGTGCCTGCCCAGTATTAATGGTTCCGGATCTAGGATATGTATTCTTGAACTAAAAGAGCCTAGGAGTGGGCTAGACGGCCTTGACCCTCCGGATGCTGCTGGGCCTTATCTTGTAGATCACCCTGTAGCCGCAGTAGGGGCACCTTATTCCGGGTAGGAGCTTTATGTCCTCCTCCGTGAACTCTTTGCCGCACTTGCCGCACTTGTAGTGTGCCAAGGTTGTCAGCCGGGTAGCTTGGTGTCTAGGTAAGACTTATAAGTATTATTTCCATTGAATCCTCCCGACAAGCCTCAGGAAGGGTTGCCTGGATATGATGGAAGAGGGTTTCACCTCGTCTATATGTGGCGGGCTCCCGCCAGAGCTTTGTGAAATGTTGACTAAGGAACAGCAGATGATAAAGATCAGGATAGAGAAGCGGAAGTGGGGCCGGGAGGTCACCATTATCGAGGGGATCGACGAGCACGAGGTTGACCTTAGGAGGCTGGCGTCACAGCTCAAGTCCAGGCTCGCAACAGGCGGCACTGCGAAGAATGGCAGGATAGAGCTTCAGGGCGACCACAGGTACAGGGTCAAGGAGATCCTCGCCGAGATGGGCTTCCCGCCGGAGAACATCATCGTTATAGAGTAGCGGCTCGCGGGGCCCGTACAGGTTAGACTGTTTCTCAATAAAAGATGGGTGGGGAGGGGAGCCAGCCTCTCTCCACGTTCTTTTACTGGAGCGGTAGGGCTATCCCGAGCTCCCGGGCAAGCTCCTTGTATCTGTTCCTCACTGTTACCTCGGTGACCCCCGCCACTTGCGCTATCTCCTTCTGGGTCCTCCTCTCATCCTCTATGAGGGCCGCGATGTAGATGGCTGCCGCCGCCAGGCCTGAGGGGTCCTTGCCGGCGGTTATGCCTTTCCTCTTGGCCTCCTGCAGTATCTCGGCTGCACGCTTCATAACCTTGCCTGGGAGGCCGAGCTGGGACCCGATCTTGGATATATAGTCTATGGGGTCCGCTATCGGCACCCCTACGCCGAGCTCCTTGAGGAGGAGCCTGTAGCACCGTGCGATCTCCTTACGCCCAGCCTTAGTGTACTCGGCCACCTCGTCAAGTGTGCGGGGGATCTTGAGGATCCTGCAGGCAGCGTAGATCGCTGCCGCCACCACGCTCTCAATGCTCCTCCCACGCACCAGGCCCTTCTCCACGGCCTTCCTATAGATGACGGCGGCCTCCTCCCTAGCCGACTTGGGGAGGCTTAGGAGATCTGCTATCCTCTCCAGCTCGTTCATCGCCTGGGCCAGGTTCCTATCAACGCTGCTCTGGATCCTTGCCCTTATCTGCCACTTCCTCCACCGGAGAACCTCGAGCCTCATCTTGGGTTCAAGCTTCTTGCCCGAGGCGTCGCGGTCCCTCCAATCTATAACTGTGGCCAAACCCTTGTCGTGGACCATGGGTGTGAGGGGCCCTCCAACCCTGCTCCTACGCTCCTTCTCCTCGGGAGTAAACGCCCTCCACTCGGGGCCCTGATCGACTACATGGTGCTCGAGGACCTCGCCCGTCTCGAGGCAGATGAACTCCCCGCGCTCCTCGTCGAAAACGACCTTATCTGGAGGACACTCCTCCGAGGCTGGCTCCAAATTCTCGTCGGTATTACTCAACATAACGTTCACCCTCCAATAGAGAAGCCAATATCTTTATATACCCCCTTAACAGGTTGTACATAAACCTTACTCTAACCACTATTTATAAAGCTTTCGCCCATCCAGCTGCTGTACGATCAGCAGTACAGAAACCCTAAAAACCCCGCACCTGACACTCTGATCTGGGAAGCCGGGTCGTCTAGCGGCCAAGGATGCGGGGCTCTGGCCCTCGCGGTCGAGGGGAGAACCCCCGTGACCGGGGTTCGAATCCCCGCCCGGCTACCACCCTTCTACTTCTAGACTAGGACGTAGATGAGGATTGCTAGGGTGGCTGTCTGGACGGCGTAGAGTAGGGGCTTCCTCGCCCGCCCCAGGGGGAGCTTCTCGGAGGCCGCCTCCAATATCTTAGCCCCGTCGGTTATGAATAGGGGGGCGGCATTGACTATCGCTATGCCGAAGTTTATGCCGTGGAACCACAGCACGAGCTGTAGAAGGTTGTCGTACCACTCCTGGGGCAGGCCGCTTAGCAGCGTGCCGACAGGTTTAAGGTAGACGCCGATCGTTGTCCTGTTGGCCGGCTTATGGACCAGCAGCGTCCTCCTAAACCCCTCGTACTCTACGGTCACGTTTAGCACCGCCTCCTCGTAGGGCGGGATTAGGCTCTTCAGCCTGCCCAGACTATCTATCCTGGTGCCATTAACCTCCACGATCACCATGCCCGGCATAAGGCCTGCCTCCCTCGCCGGGGAGCCGGGCTCCACCTGGGTCACCATGAAGCCCCCGGGGGCTGAGAGCATGTAGGTGACCAGGACGAGGCCTATGAAGGCCAGCACAAGGTTCACGGCAGAGCCTGCCGAGAGCACCTTTATCCTCGTGGCCCTGGGAGCCCTATTGAACTCCTCCTCATCAGGCTCCACGAAGGCTGCCGGGAACACTGCGAAGAGGGCTAACCCGGCGGACTTGAGGCTCAACCCCTCATTCACAGCCACCACGGCGTGGGCCAGCTCGTGGAGCACTATGGCGATGGAGGCAGCCACTATGAAGTAGAGGAGGCTCTCCCCGGTTATGGTTATTCCGGGTATGACGAGCTGGACGGTCCTAGCCTCCCCGGAAACCGCGCCTGTGAGCTTCGCTAGGGCCGTGCCGCCTATTTGGAAGTAGTAGAGCAGCATCGCCAGGAGGGTGAGGGCCACGCCGAGGAGGGACAGGGCCCTCACCGCCCTAGAGCCAGCCGCCGACTCCAACCTTCCAAAAGACCTGGCAAGCCTCCAGATCAGCACGGGGGCCTGAACCTCTATGCCGCGGGAGGCGAAGGCCTCCTTCTTCCACCGGTAGAGTGCCTCCAGGACGCCCCAGAAGGCTATGACCGTCAATATGAATACCGCCCAGTTCAAGCCAGCACCACGGTGTGGAAACACCGTGTCTATGGTTTATTAATCATATCCTCCACAGGTAGCGGAGAGGAGGCATGCCCCGCGGCAAGGTTTCAAGGATCCACGAGTACGTCGAGGTAACATACACCGAGGAGCGCTGGGAGTTGCTGAGGGAGAAGAGGGCAGAGGCTAGGAGGATCATGGAGGCCCTGGCATCCAGGGGGCTCAGCCCAATAGTCCACGGGAGTATTGCGAGGGGCGACGTGAATGAGTCGAGCGACGTCGATGTCGTGGTCCCCTACCCGGCTCCACCCTACATGGTGGAGCTGGCGCTGGAGTCCGCGGGCTACAGGCCTGCTAAGAGGATCATAGTCCAGGCCACCCCGAGCCACACGCCTAAGGTCTACTACGCCCTCGACGAGGAGGAGCTACTCATGGTCTCCTTCCCCCTCGTCAGGCTCAGAGAGAGGGAGTACGAGTTCTACAGGTTTGGGGGCATGCTGAGCCTTGAAGGCCTGGTGGAGGATCGCAGGGTTCCGGGTGTGGACAAGAGGCTCGTGCTCATAGAGCCCACAGAGAGGGGCCACAGGGAGTCCCCGGTGATCGGCCGGGAAAGCGAGGTAGCTAGGATAGTTGGGGTGAGCGTTGAGACCGTGCTGGAGAGGGTCCGCGTCCTAACCCGGAGGGACCAACTGGGCAGAACCGGGGTCTTCATAAAGTACGAGCTGGCCCCCGGCGAGAGCGTGGGCGAGGCTGTGAGGAGGCTGGCAGCGGAGAACAAGCATTTCAGGAGAATAGTGTGGGAGGGAGGCCTGATTTGAGGAGGGTTCAGGGCGATGCCAGGATAGGGGTGTTCACCGGGGGGCTTCCTAGGGGGTGCAGCCTCTGCTACACGGGGGCCAAGATAGTGGTCTTCGCAACCGGGCTCTGCAGGGACAGTTGCTACTACTGCCCGGTAAGCAGGGCCAGGATGTGGAGTGACCAGATGTACGTGGACGAGGAGCCTGCTGAGACGCTGGCCGACATACTGCTCGAGGCCTACAGGATCGGCGCCTCCGGTGCCAGCATAACAGGCGGCGACCCCCTAGCGAGGCCCGGCAGGGTTCTCAGGATAATAAGGGGCCTGAAGGCGGAGTTCGGCGACGACTTCCACATACACCTCTACACCTCAGGCAGGCTGGCCACCCGGAGAATGTTGGAGGAGCTGTACTCGGCAGGCCTTGACGAGATAAGGTTTCACCCAACAAGCCCATCCATGATGGAGAAGGTCAGGATAGCCGTGGAGAGCACGGGCATGGATGTGGGTGTAGAGGTCCCGGCCATCCCTGGGAGGGAGGGGGACCTGGTGGAGCTGGCGAGGAGGCTCGAGGAGATGGGCGCCGAGTTCCTCAACCTCAACGAGATGGAGGTCAGCGAGGCCAACATAGAAGCGGTGTCGAGAAGGGGCTTCAGAGTCTCAGCCAACGGCGTCGCCGTGGAGGGAAGTAGGGAGACGGCCCTGAGGGTTGTGGAGTGGGCGGCCAAGAACCTGGAGAGGCTCAGGGTGCACTTCTGCCCGGCGGGCTTCAAAGACTACGTTCAGACCAGGAACAGGCTCCTCAGGAAGGCCCGCGGCATAGCCCACCTCTACGAGGAACCCAGCAGGGAGGGAACCCTTCTCAGGGGCGAGGTCCTTCTGAAACAGGCCTCAGCCCAGACTTACAGGCTGGTTGGGGAGGGGCTACTGGTGCCCCTGGGAGGCCGGATGTACGCAACCCATCCAGAGTTTCTGGACGAAATAGTCAGACTACTGCCTCCAGGGACCATAGAGGAGGCTGCCATCGCAGAGTACCATCCCACGCTTAGCAGGGTGCTTGTCTCTAGGAGGAGGGTAGCTTAGTGCTCCGCCACCCTGTACCTGAGGAGGGCCACTATGCCCCCCAGGTGCTTGAGCCTCTGACCCGCAGGCGTGGATGAGGGGACCAGGTGGACCCTGCCCCTAGACTTATCCACCCTAACCATTATGTCCTCCACCGTCCTCCTCAGCTCCTCGTCATAGGTTCTCACAAGGTCGTCGAGGACCAGGAGCTCCTCAACCGCCCCCAGCTCCGCAGCAAGCTTCACCTGGTCGACGCCGTACGCTATGGTGCCGGGATCCTTTGCAAGCCTCTTCATGAACTCCTCAATTATCCTCTCAGCCTCGACTATGGCCTGTCCCCGGAGGATCTCGCCTATCCGCCCTCTCCTCACAGCCTCCCTTATACCAGCCTCGCCGCCCATGGAGGCGTTCTCCAAGTAAACCCTGAAGCCCTTAGCCCTCAGGATCTCCGCCAGCCTATCCTTGAGCTTGCCGGGCCCCGCCACGATCACCATGTTGGTCCCAGCCCTCCCCGCCTCGGCCTCAACAACCTTGGCTATCTCTGCCAGCCTTGTCCGCAGCACCTGTTCTCTCCCCGGGTCATCCTTCCCCGGCAGGGAGAGGTTCCCCCGCGCCACATGCTTGAGGCCCTGGGGCGAGGCTAGGGCTACACCGTACTCGTCGTAGTCCAGGGCCACCAGCACCACCCTGACACCCCTGGCACCCCTCTCCATAAGCTTCCTGAGGATGGGGCGGGGCCAGCCCTCCTCCTTAACCACCGTCAGCACGTCGCCGGGACCTATGTTGAGGGTGTGGTGGGACCCCCTAACCCCGAACCTCTCAGGCCCCTCAACCACCACGCCTCTAAGCCTCAGCCTCGTGGTGAAGGGCTGGAACTCTGCCGCCTTTAGCCTCACAGCCAGCACCATGGGAACCCTCCTGCTCCCACCCCCCTCGGGAGCCTTAACCTCCCTCGTCGTCCTGGCCACCACCACATCGCCGGGCTTCAGGGCTAGGTAGAGGTACCAGAGGTCGTCCTCCGTCTCTACCTGGAGCTTCAGCGCCCCCGCCTTCTCATTGTACTCCAGTATCTTCACTCCCCGACCCTCTCCGCCCCCCTTATCGGTGGATGAGCAATTATACTTAACCTGCCCCTACAACTATACTGTCGGCAGGCCCCCTTGTCCCAGGAGAGCTATGGTTTCAGGGAGGCATCGGAGCCCGACTTGCCAAGGCTCCACCGGCTCGAGGAGCTGTGCTTCGGCGAGGAGGCCTACCCGCTCACCTACCTCGCAATCCTGATGAAGCTGCCCGGCGCCTTCCTGGTGGCAACCCACTGTGGCGACGTGGTGGCCTACGTCTCAGCCATCCTTAGGAGGAGGCGGGTAGGCCACATAGTCTCGATATGCGTAGACCCGGCCCATAGGAGGAGGGGGCTGGCCAGGGAGCTCATGCTGCTGGCCGAGGAGAGGCTCGCAAGGATGGGTGCAGCTGTTTACAGGCTCGAGGTGCGGACGTCGAACACGGCGGCCATAAGGCTCTACGCGTCGCTGGGCTACAGGCCGGTCCTCTTCCTGCCCCGATACTATCCAGGCGGGGAGCCTGCAGTGGTGATGGCTAAGAGTTCCCGGGTAACGCTAATAGAGCCTGCGGCGGAATAGTAACCTAGAGTAGGGAGCCTTGAAGCTGGTATTCAACCTCCTCGACGCCAGCTACGAGGTCCACGGGAACAAGCCCCAGGTGATCCTCTGGGGCGTCGCGGAGGACGGCAGAAGAGTGGTGGTCCTGGACGAGGGTTTCCGCCCCTACTTCTACGTGCTCCCCGAATCCGAGGACCTCATACCAGCCATCTCGCAGAGGATTAGGATGCTCTCCAAACCCAAGTCCCCCATAGTGGGCCTCGACGCTGTCGAACACAAGTACTTTGGCAGGAGGGTTAAGGTTATCCGGGTCACCACGGTCATCCCAGAATACGTGCGCACTTACAGGGAGGAGGCGGCGAAGATACCTGGGGTAAGGGAGGTGTTGGAGGCCGACATAAGGTTCGTCCTCAGATACATGATAGACAACGGCGTCAGGCCCTTCGCCTGGCACGAGGTCGAGGTAGAGGAGGTGGAGTCGAAAGGCTACAGGGTCGACGCGGCGTATAGGGCCCTCGAGAGGCCGAGGCTCCTCGATAAGGAGGGGCTGCCAAGCCTCAAGGTTCTAGCGTTCGACATAGAGGTCTACGCACCCACCGGGAGCCCCAAGCCGGCCAGCGACCCTGTGATAATAATATCCACCATGAACAGCGAGGGAGAGTTCAAACAGTTCGTTGCCGAGGACATGGACGACAAGGAGGTCATCAAGGGGTTCGCCGAGTACGTGAGGAGCTACGACCCCGACATAATCGTGGGCTACAACTCCAACAAATTCGACTGGCCCTACCTCAGAGATAGAGCCAAGTTCCTCGGAATAAAACTAGACCTCTCCAGGAGGGTGGGCGTCGAGCCAACCACAAGCGTCTACGGCCACATATCCATAGCTGGGAGGCTGAACGTAGACCTCTACGACTACGCCGAGGAGATGCCCGAGATCAAGGTGAAAACCCTGGAAAACGTGGCCGAGTACCTTGGCGTCATGCGGAAGGAGGAGAGGGTTGAGATACCGTGGTACGAGATACCCAAGTACTGGGAGAGGCCCGACCTGAGAGACAAGCTCCTCCAGTACGCCAAGGACGACGTGTTGGCGACCTACGGGATAGGGGAGAAGATCCTCCCCTTCGCCGTGCAGCTAGCCTACATAACGGGCCTCCCCCTGGATCAGGTGGGGGCGGCGAGCGTCGGCTTCAGGCTTGAATGGTACCTGATGAGGGAGGCCTACAGGCTCGGCGAACTCGTGCCCAACAGGGTTGAGAGGCCGCCGCTCACCTACAAGGGCGCCATAGTCCTGGAGCCTCGGAAAGGCCTTCACGAAAACATAGCCGTCCTAGACTTCAGCTCCATGTACCCCAACATAATGATAAGGTACAACGTAGGCCCCGACACTCTGCTGAGGAGGGGCGAGGAGGAGCCCCCCGAGGGCGTGTGGGTGGCCCCCGAGGTGGGCCACAGGTTTAGGAGGGCTCCTCCAGGCTTCTTCAAGACGGTGCTGGAAACCCTCCTCGAGCTCAGGAAGAGGATCAGGATCCAGATGAGAAAATACGAGCCAGGTACGCCGGAGTACCGCCTCCTGGACAACAGGCAGAAGGCTGTCAAGGTACTCGCCAACGCCGCCTACGGCTACCAGGGCTGGACCGTTGCAAGATGGTACTGCAGGGAGTGCGCCGAGGCCGTAACAGCTTGGGGCAGGCAGACCATCATGGGCGCCCTCAAGATAGCCGGGGAGCTGGGCTTAGAGGTGATCTACGGCGACACGGACAGCCTCTTCGTCAAGCATGAACGTGATAAGGTTGAGAAGTTCATAGAGCTGGTGGAGGAGAGGCTCGGCTTCGACATCAAGGTTGACAAGGTGTACCGGAGGGTGTTCTTCACCGAGGCCAAGAAGAGGTACATAGGGCTCCTGGAGGACGGCAGGATAGATATAGTGGGGTTCGAGGCGGTTAGGGGCGACTGGGCCGAGATAGCCAAAGAGGTTCAGGAGAGGGTTGCCGAGATCATCCTGAAGGAGGGCGACGTGGAGAAGGCTATAGAGTATGTGAGGGGCCTGATGGACGAGCTGAAGGCCGGCGGGGTGCCGCTGGAGAAGCTGATTATCTGGAAGACGCTAACCAAGCCCATAAGGGAGTACAGCGTCGAGGCGCCCCACGTGGCGGCTGCCAAGAGGATGCTCGAGAAGGGCTATAGGGTTGAGGTGGGGGACAAGGTGGGCTACGTCATAGTGAAGGGTGGGGGAACCCTTTCAAGCAGGGCCTACCCCTACTTCCTCGTCAACCCCGGCGACGTGGATGCCAACTACTACGTGGACCACCAGGTCATACCCGCCGCCCTGAGGATACTTGGATACTACGGGGTGACGGAGTCTAGGCTAAAGGCCCTGTCGAAGGGGCAAAAAAGCCTATTCGACTTCTTCTGACGGCTCATAGAATGTCGTCGAAGGTGAGGAGCTGGAGGTTGAAGGGCCTCTTGGTCACGGCGCCCATCTTGGTCCCT
>JALURJ010000221.1 GCA_027016915.1 Desulfurococcales archaeon
TCCTCAAACCATTCTACCTGCTGGGTTGAGAAGTGCCAGACGCCTATGCTCTTGAACTGGTAGCCCTCAGCTGTCTTGACCACCTGCCATATCTCGTAGTCGGCGAAGGCAGCGTCACCGTTCTCGTTGAGAAGCTTGTGCCCGGTAGCGCCTATGAAGTGGGATGCTATGGTGGGTAGGATCTCCTTAACGGCTGTACCATCATACTTGCCAGCAGCAACTATGCTTAGCATGGCTATCCAAGCAGCGTCATAAGCATAGTACGCGTAGGGCGTCGGGTCTATGCCCCACCTCTCCTTGTAGGCCTTCTCGAAGTGGTCGGTTATCGGGTTCCTAGCTATGGACGCTATGGTGCCAGTGAACTGCACCTGTAGGAGGAACTGGCCAACCTCCTCAGGAGCCTCAGGCGGCAGGAAGGTCGCCCTCTTCATGGAGTCGGGGCCGAACCATCTGACCTTGCTTAACACGGGGTCCTTAGCAGCGTGTCCCAGGATGTTGGCACCGTCGGTGTCGAAGGCAATTATCAGCACGGCGGTCTGCTCGTCCGCGCCGAAGTTGGATACTATGGTTGACAGCTGGTTAACCTCAGCGGCATAGTCAGGCAGGTTGATCTGGTAGAGGAGCAGCTCGGCAGTGCCGCCTATCTTCTCGAACTCCTGCTTGAAGAGCTGGGCAAGGCCTCTGCCGTAATCGTCGTCTCTGGCGATCACGGCGACCTTAGTGTAGCCAAGGCCATAGATGAGGCTTGCCAGTGCGACACCCTGAGCAGTGTCTGGCGGGGGCATCCTGAACACGAAGTCGTCTGGGTAGGCGGCAGCCACACCGGTGCTGGAGGGGCTAATCACCACTATGTGGTGCTCGTTTGCTATAGGCATGACAGCAGCCGTCTCAGCAGTGGATAGAGGGCCCACAACAACCTGTACGCCAGCGCTGACCAGCCTGTTGAAAGCCGCTACGGCCGTCTCAGCCCTAGCGCCCGTGTCCTCGTGGAGATAGGTGAACCTGAAGGGCGCACCTATGCTTTCCAGGTACTGGTTGAACTCCTCTATGGCGAGTATAGCTCCCTTAAGCCTCTTTGGACCGTCAACAGCGTAGCCTCCGCTGACGGCGATTGCAAGTCCTAGAGTTATCTCTCCCTGCAAGCCGCCAGCCGCTCCGGGTGCCGTTGTAGTTACGGTTGTGGTTTTGGTAACAGTAGCCGTTGCTCCTCCTCCAACTGTGGTCGTACTTACAACGGTGGTCGTGGATACTGTTGTTCGTGGGAATGCTACGCTACCGATAGCGGCTCCTATAATGAGTCCTACTATTGCGAGAACTATTGTCTCTTTTGCCAAAGCCATACCTATTCACCCAACCTTATATTTCTGCACCCCAGGGGATCCCCAGGGTTTTATCTCTTAATTTATTGTGTAATCTTGAACGGGCACTATAAAAAAGATGCGTTTCCCATGTTGAATGGACCATGATATCTTAGCTGTAGTTCCACAAGGGTGGATGCTTATCTCCGCCTCGGCTTAGGGAATTCATATGTAGCTAGAAGAGCCTCTCTATGAGCGATATATCGGCTTTGTCAAGCCTCCACCCCATAGCGCCCCGGAACTCCTCGACCCTCTCGACCCTCTCAGTTTTAGGTATGGCTACCACGCCTGGCCTGGAGATAAGGTAGTTTAGGGCTACCTGTACAGGGGTCTTTCCATATCTTTGAGCTATCTTTATGAGGATAGTGTTGCTGGCAACGGCCCCTCTCTCCAGCGGCGTATAAGCCTGAAGCGTTACGCCGTGCTCCATACAGGCGGCGAGAAGCCTGTTCTCCACACGCCTGTCGAGGGGCGAGTACTTAACCTGGTCTGCCACTATCTCGTGCCTCTTGGTGGAGATAATTGCTTCAGCTAACTGGTCGGCATCGAAATTGCTGACACCAATATACCTGGCCATGCCTGCATCGACGAGCCTCTCCAGGCAGCGTACTTGAAGATGTATAGGTACGCTGGGATTAGGCCAGTGAATAAGTACGAGATCCACAGCATCTAAACCTAGCCTTCTAAGAGAGGCCTGGGCCGCTCTCATGGTTTCGCTACACTCTACAAAGCGGTTTGGCATCAATTTAGTAACAATGAAAATATTGTCTCGCCCCACCCTACGGGCAACCCTGCCAACAAGCTCTTCAGCTCTACCGCTATCATACATCTCAGCTGTATCAACAAGGTTCATGCCTAGTTCAACTGCATGGGTCAGAGCCTCCTCAGCCGCTCTATAGTCGCGTATACCGTAAGTACCTATACCTATGGCTGGAAGCTCCTCACCAGTTCTGCCAAGAGGTTTCCGGTCGCTCTCATCTATAGGGAATCTAACCCCGCTCAAAATATCCAAAGGGGCACCCATATCTTAAAGGATTGTAGGTCTTGATTAATATTTTCCAGTCAAACAGCCTACGCATAATTGCCAAACATGACTTCTCAATACCGTGACACGTAGTTATAGACGAGTTGGTCTTTTAAAGCCATAAGCTCACTTAGTTTTGCGAAAACTGTATCGAGGACCGAGGGATAATACTGGTTAGAACGGTGAAGAGATGCAGCCTGCAAAGCCCACGACCGGGGTAAAACCGGTCACCGCTAGTCTCCAGACAGCACTAGACGATGGAAGGGTAATGTGCCGTGTATGCTTAAGGAGGTGCCGTCTAAGCGATGGACAGAGGGGGCTATGCGGCAACTATGCCAATATGGATGGAAGGCTTGTACACCTGGGCTACGGCCTGGTCAGCGCCCTGGAGAGCCGGCCTATAGAGATCAAGCCCTTCTTCCACTTCCACCCCGGAAGCAGCGCTATGACCTTCAGCGGGTGGGGCTGCAACTTCTTGTGCCCTTGGTGCCAAAACTGGCATCTAAGTAAGGCCAGGCCGAAGCCCCGCCTCTCCCAACGGATTCCCGCTGAGAAGCTTGTGGAGTACGCTGTCAAGGCCGGGGATGAGGGTGTTTGCGCCAGCTTCAACGAACCCACAATAAGTTTTGACTACCTGGTAGACGTCTTCAGGGAGGCCAAGAGAAAGGGCCTCTACACCACCATGGTTAGCAATGGCTCCCTCACAGAAGAGGCTCTTGGAGCACTCGTGGAGGCAGGATTAGACGCCATGAATGTAGACCTCAAGGGGTGCCCGGAGACCTACCGGAAATACGTGGGCGTGCCTGAGCCGCTGCACGTATACCGTGTGGCTAGGAGGGCCCTGAAGTTGGGGGTCCACGTGGAAGGTGTTTTCCTCGTAGTAACCGGGGCTAATGACTGGGACAGCTGTATAAGGTGGGTTATCGACAAACATGTGGAATACCTGGGCAGAGACGTTCCACTTCATGTAAACAGGTATCATCCAGCTTACAGGTACAATGCCCCACCCACCAGCATGGAGAAACTTCTCCAGGCCTACAATTATGCGGTTAGCAGGGGTGTAGAGTACGTTTACATAGGAAACGTGGCTTCCACGGAATATCTCCACACGCGTTGCCCGAAGTGCGGCGAAATACTGATCAGGCGCACCCACTACGGCGTAGTCGAGTGCAGCCTTGAAGGCAAGCGTTGCCCGAGATGCGGCTACGAGGTGCTGCTCGTGGGCCGGTGCAAGGTGTCGGGAAAACTGCTGTTCCTCTAACAGCAGCCGTAGACACTTTATATTACTGCATAAGAAGCTAAGGATATAAGGTGGGTTCTTGCCCGGCAATCTTGCGGCCTCGATAGATGTGGGAACAAGCAGGGTTAAGCTCAGAATATATGATGTAGACGAGGGATTTGCTCAGATATATGGGGAAACGGTGAATGCACCCCTTATCCGTAGAGGATATGTGGCTGAACAGGACCCCATAAAGCTTAGAGACATCGTTTTCCACATGCTTAGGGTGGCGGCCGAACGCGGCGTAAAAGCTGTGGGGTTCTCTGTTTATAGGGCTTCGGTTGTGGCTTGGGAGAAGAACGGGACTCCCCTAACCGGCATAGTGACCTGGATGGATAGGCGTAGTTTAGCGGTGTATGAGCGTTTACCGCTGTATTTAAAACTGGTGTCGAAGCTTCCCGTTATAGGAACGGTCTTCTCCCCCGGCTCGCCCCTGCTCATGATGCGCCACTTCCTTCACCAGCCGCTGGTAGGTGAAGCGGTTAGGAGGGGTGACGCGTACCTATGGACCCTTGACGCCCTCATAGCCTACTGGGTCACAGGTAGATTCACTGCTGACCCCAGCAACGCCGCTCTCACAGGCCTTCTGGATCCCCGAACCTTGAAACCATTCCCCCTAATACCTAGGTTAGCCGGGTTGAGAAAGCTGGAGCTTCCGGAAATAGCTTTGCATGACCAGGTTATTGGCAGCTGGGAAGGGGTGAGTATCGGCCCCATAATAGCGGACCAGCAGGCAGCCTCGGTAGGGCTCAAATGCCTTGAAGAAGGATGTATGAAGATCTCGCTGGGGACAGGCATGTTCCTAGACTATGCTACCGGGCCGAAGCCGCTGCTGGGCGCTGGCGAAGGCCTGGTGCCGCTGCTACTGCTCTACACTAGTACGACACGTATTTATGGCGTTGAAGGCTTCTTAGCCGGGCCCGGGATCCTAATTGACTCCCTGGTCTCCAGCTTTTTCGAAAGTTACGAGGACCTGGCACGTCACGCTGCCATGGAGGAGGACGCAGCCCTCCTAGTGCCCTCGGTGGCTGGCCTTAGGGTGCCCTATAAGCCCTTCATGGAGGGCGCTTTACTAGGTATAACTCCGAAACCCTCCAAGCCCATGCTAGCCCGTGGTGCTGTTGCTGGCATAGCGCTGGCAGCCACGGACATATATTATAGGCTGGCCAGCGCCGTCGGCGAGCCCCACACAGTGAGGGTTGGAGGGGGCCTTTCAAGGTTGGGGCCTCTTATACAGCTAATGTGCAGGTGGATTGGTAGGCCGCTAGAGGTATCGATAAACCCCGATGATTCTGCCCGCGGCTCGGCAATGCTGGCGGCCCTAGCCTCGGGGCTTCTGGAAGGCCTCGACGATGTACAGGTTAGCCTTAAAACCGTAGAGCCAGAGCATAAAGGAGAACCTGGAATCCCAGAGGTAGTTGAGGCTTGGAGAGAGCTAATAGATGTTCTAGGCTCGAAAAGTTTCTGGAAGAAGTTGAGGCGAACCTTGGTAGCGGCATCATTGAGGAAGCCCCTAAGCCTAGATTAGAGAGGCCCTCGTTCCGCAGCTGGCCCCGCGGAGTCGACATGTGGCCTCTTGAGGGTATTCTACTCCTGGAAGGAGCCAAGCTCCCGGCATTGAAAATGCTGAAGCCACGCAACGCCGGTGAAGTTTCCTCCATCGTGCGGTTAGCTTCAAAGCACAGGGCATGCTTACTGGTCAGAGGCGGAGGCTCCAACGTCGTTGGAGCAATTATGCCCGTGAAGTGTTGCGCCATTCTGGACCTCTCCAGGTTAAGTAGCATATTATTATTCGATGAGGACAACCTTGTGCTCCACGTAGAGGCCGGTGCACTAGTGTCACAGGTCGAGGATTGGCTTAACAGTCGCGGCTACACGCTTTACTATCAACCCCAATCCCTGCACTTGGCCAGCATCGGAGGCTCTATAGCCATGTTGGGCTCCGGGGCCTACGCTCCGGGAAGGGGCAACATAGAAGACGCCGTACTCTGGCTAGATGTGGTACTAGCGGACGGCTCCACCGTCAGGCTGGGCTCACACCGTAACCCTAGAGGCCAGGTTGGGCCTGGACTGGTGAGCCTGTTCACTGGGTCGGAAGGCATCTTCGGCATAATAGTGGCTGTAGGCCTTAGGGTAAGGCTACTCCCAGCCTATAGGGTTAGGAGAGCGTACCTCATGCCCGACCTTAGCAGGGCCTTCCAGGCCGCCAGGAGGCTTACATTATGGCTCCAACCCCACCTCCTGAGAGTGCAGGATAGCGACGAAGCCAATCTAGTCTACGGGGTGGGCAGACCCGTCCTATTGCTAGGTGTAGAGGGTGAAGACCCTGAACTAGTGGAGGCTCAGGCCCAATACGCTGACCGGGTGTCTTTGAGTCTGGGCGGAGAGCGCAGGGATGGGCTGTACGAAAAGTGGTGGGAGCACAGATTCGACTACGACAAATACCTAGAGATGCTGGGCCCTGCAGGCCTATGGATTGACACCATAGATGCCGCAGCCCACTGGGGCGTCCTCGATAAGGTCGTGCAAAACGTCAAAAGTAGTGTGGCCGAAGTGCCGGGGGTTATAGCCGTGCTTAGTCACGCAGGCCACTTCTACCCGACTGGCGGCGCTCTCTACTTCACCGTTGCCATGGAGCGAAGCGTTGATACCTACTGGAACGTTTGGCGGAAGGCTGTGGATGCCATACTGGGTGCGGGGGGCTCCATAACACACCAGCACGGCCTAGGGCTTCTAAGGCTCCAATGGGTGTGGGATGAGCTAGGCGAGCAGTACAGGCTCATATGCAGGCTGAAGAGACTCTTCGACCCCGAGTGGATCCTCAACCCCTACGGACTAGCGGCGGGGTGTAGGTCCTGCCGTGAAGGTTGACGTAATAGTGGTTGGTGCAGGTATAGTAGGCCTCTTCACAGCATACGAGCTAGCTAAGAAAGGCCTGGTAGTCACGGTTGTCGAGAAGGAGCCCAGGCCTGGTATGGGTGTTTCAGCCCGGCACGCCAACGTGATCCACGTCGTACAGCTACCTTTCAGCAGCCTTAAAAGCCGCCTATGCTTGGAGGGCAACCGTCTCTACTCAAAGTACTCCGAGGAACTGGGCTTCAAGCTTAAGAGAACCGTTGCATTCTTAGCAGCCACCGGCCCTTCAGCTCGGCTGAAGACACTTCTCGCAGCCAGATATCTGAGATGGAAATTACCAGCATGGGTCGGGGTCACCGCCGTGCCCGGCAGGCATGTCAGGGAGGCTGAGCCAGCGGCTTCTGACAGGATAGCGTGGGCCGTGAGGGTGGGAGGCTACGGCATTGTGGATGCCAGGGAGGTTGTGGATTCGCTTGTACGTGGGCTGAAAAGGGTGGGAGGGGAAATCCTGGTATCGGCGGAGGCTGTAGCGGCCTCCCTAACGGGAGATTCTGTGAAGGTCGAGACGTCGGGAGGAGTTACCCTCGAGGCCCGCGGCATGGTCAACGCTGCTGGCCTATACTCCGACAGGGTTGCAGCCTGGTTTGGCGACCATTTTAAGATCATACCGGTCAAAGGCGTTATGACCCTGCACGAATCCCCCAAAGTGGAAACTATCCTTGCACACATTGCGTCAAAGCCTAGCCGCGAAACTAAGGGTGGAGGAATAATACCACAGCTCGATGGGAGGACTTTGCTGGGACCCAGCTATGCCGAAGCCATGTCCAAGAAGGATTACGGCTACAACACGGCTGATGTGGAGATGCTTGTCGCCAAATTCTCCCCCTTACTAGGCTCGCCTCCCAGCAAGCCCGTCGAAGTTGTAGTGGGGCTTAGGCCGACGACGCCTGGCAGGGACTTTATAATTTCTAGAAGCCACCGCTCGCCACGCGTGGTACACCTCGTGGGAATAGAGTCGCCAGGCCTCACGGCGGCTCCAGCCATAGCTAGGAGGGTTATGGAGATTATTAGAAAGGTTGTATGAGCTGGGTCCCGCCTACTCCTTGGAGAACTTTTTGAATAGACGTTCAATGGTCTCAGCGGCGCCCAGCTGGAAGGCTGCCAGTGCTGCTAGGAAGCCGAACACTACGCCTGCCGCTAGGAACACGTACCTCTGTACCATGAGCTTTTGCCTCTCCGTGTTGAGCTCGCTACTGATTTTTTCTTTCCATTGATATAGGTTGTTCTGGCAGTTGTCAATCTCGCCTTTAAGCTGGGTTACGTTTTGCTCCAGCCAGTACACCTTTCTCGACAAGTTTGCCCTCTCCTCGTTAAGCTTTTCTAGCTGGCTTACATACCAGGCAGGTTTCTGGGCAACCTTCTCATAGTCGCTGTAGAGAGTACTGTTAAGGGAGGCTGCAGCACCTACCATGCCTGCCTCTTCCAGCCAGCGCGGCTCGCTGGCACCATAATATACTCTAAGGGCATAGGACGTACTCCCCCCAGCAGCTAGGTCTACTCTCTTATAGCTTAGCTCGAAGGAGATGCAGTCTCTTTTGCCGAGGTTCACGCCTATGAGCTGCCTTTGCTGTAGTGCGAGCACCCCCACGAAGAGCTTGGAGGCATTGTCTACTGCTCCAACCCATAACGCCTTGTTGGTAAAGCCCTCTAGAACCTCCATAACGCTGCCCTCGGCCATGTCGTAGTATAGTAGGCGCCAGGTTGCGGGGTCTCCGCTAAGCGCTGTCCAGTAAACCTTCAGCCGGGTAGCGTTCCCTGTAACATTGACAGCCTGCTTAGCCTTGACAACATACTCTACGTCGATGTAGGGTTTCCACTGGTAGAAGGTGTAGTAAACCTCTAAAGAATAGTTTCCAGGCAGCTTCTCTGAAGGGTAAAGCTTCAGTACTATCAGGTCGCTATTATTGTACACCACTTCGTAGCCCCACTTCAAGCTGGAGAGGTCCACGCCTCCTAGAACCACGCGGCCAGCTGGCTCCTTACACTCGATGAGTTCAATGTTCCCGTCTCTCCAGGTCCAGGACGAAATAGTGCCTCCCGTTAGATTTATCGAGAGTATATAGTACCCGGCAAATATTTTGAGCTCGCCCTCAATAGGCTTATACTCTATGGCCCCTGCATGCAGGGGGACCAGCACCAGGGCAATAACTATAGCCACTGCCAGGCCCTGCTTGGACATAGGTTCATCACCTGCAACACTCTACACGAACACGTAGAGAATTATAAACGATTCCCAGCCTGCATGCTCCCAAGTCACAGTCTGTGGATCTCGGCGTAGCGTTTCTTCAAGTATCTTATCACCCTCGATATGGGTATCCCTACAGGACACACCTCATCACAGCGGGCGCAACCTAGACATAGATGCGCAAGTTCGGCTCCTGTCTCTTCGCCCAGGGTTATGGCAGTCCAGTTGACGCCCATGGGACCGCCGTAGACTGGGCCGCCCCAATGATTGGCTGTAAGCCTCCATACAGGACATTCCATCTGGCAACGTCCACAGCGGATACACCTGAGCTGCTCGGCTAGCGCCGGGTTGTTCGAAGCCCACCGCCTGCCATTATCCACTAGCACCACGTGTAGTTTTGGAGGCCCATGGGCCCCGTAGACGCGCTTCTTCTCTATGTCAGCCGTGCTGCTGGGCCCGGCGATAACGTTGAGATATGTGGGTGGGTAAAGGCTAGCGTAGGCCGCCTGGACCAGAGCCACGTTTATAGCGTCCCGGAGCGTGGGAACTATCTTGTCAACACCGACCACCGCTATGTGTATGGGCGGCAGTCCTGTTACAAGCCTGATATTGCCCTCGTTCTCAACAAGGACGAGGGCGCCCGTGTCTGCTGCTAGGGCGTTTGCACCACTTATACCCACGTCGGCCTGCATGAAGCGGCCTCTCAGGTAACGGCGCACGGCTACGACTATTTCCTCTATGCTTCTGCCGCTGAGCTCCACACCGAGCTTTTCGGAAACCAGCTTGGCGGCCTCCTCTCTTGTCAAGTGGATCGCCGGGGCTATTGTGTGCATGGGCTTGCTTCCTTCCAGCTGGATCAGGAGTTCGCCAAGATCGGTTTCCCACACCTCGTTCCCCAGCTTCTCGAGGTGGGGTCTTAGCCCGATCTCGGCAGCAACCATGCTTTTCGACATAACAACGACCTTGCCTTTCCCCACTATTCTGCCGATGATCTCCCTGGCATCCTCGGCTGTTTCGGCTAGGTGGGGTTCGGCGTTCACCTTCTTGAGGCTCTCCATGGCCTGCTCTATGTAGTGGTCCAGGTTTCCAGATACTAGGCGCTTAACATCCTCAACCCTCCTGGCAAGCTCCACTATTTCAGGGTACTCGTCGAGTATCTCGGGAACACGTCGCTCAGCGCCCACGTAGGCCCTCCTAAGCCCTTCTTGTAGCACCGGGTTGTCAAGGGCTCTCCAAACGTCTTGGAGGAT
>JALURJ010000222.1 GCA_027016915.1 Desulfurococcales archaeon
AACGGTGACTATACCTATAGGCTCTCCCTCCTCGTCCACAACGAGGCCGCAGCCTGTAGGGTGGGTGGCCACGGTCTCAGCTATGCTTCCCACGGGGTCTTGGGGCTTGAGGGTTGGGGCTTGCCTGGCGAGCATGTATGCTGGGGCGTCAAGGGGGTCCCTCTCCCCTCTATGAAGCCTCTCGAGGTTTTCGGGCTTCACAACCTCTCCTAGCAGGTCGAGCGCTGTAACCACGTAGCCCTTCCCGCTGAGCACAACCACCCTCCTCACGCCTTGCTGGTGCATCAGGCCAGCAACCTCGGCGAGGAGGTCGTCGGGCTCCACGGCTATGAGCGGCGACGACATGATCTCCTCGACCGTCACCTCTGCGAGCTTGGATGCTAGGCGGGCCAACCTGTCCTCTGTTACCAGGGCCTTAAAAACGCTGTCCGGGTCCACCAGGGGTAAGCACCCTATACCCCTGTCGGCCATCAGTCTGGCGGCTTCCCACGCCTCCAGGCTTTCATCGCCTGTTATCGGGTCGCGGGTCATGTAGTGCTTGACGGGGGTCTCCAAGGCCTCCCGCAGGTCAGGGTATTCGAGGAGTTCTACGCCCTCCTCCACCTCAACTATTATGGCTCGAAGAGCGTCTCTGGAGCTTAGGATGCCTATAGGCCTGTAGCCCTGGTCTAGGATTACTGCGTGATTCTTAGACTTGGAGACGAGTCTGAATACAACAATTCTTAGATTCACCGATTCGTCGAAGAGCAGCGGCTCCCTCTCAGTATACTCTATAGCCAGCAATACTACCTCCTCTAATCCCATACTTATTTGGGTTACAATATATTTTAACGATCCCTCCTAGACTTCTTCGAGACACTGGTGTTGCTCCATGCCGGATGTGCAGATAATCCAGAGGTTGCTGAAACCTGTAGAGGAGGGTGTGGAGCTGGAGATCCACGTCAAGCCGAGGGCCAAGTACACATGCCTAGCCCTAGAGGGAGGTGCTCTCGTCTTCCAAACCACTAAGCCCCCTGTAAGGGGTGAGGCCAACGCTTCGCTGGTAAGGTATTTGTCCAAGCTGCTGGGAGTCCCCCAATCCAGGATAACAGTCGTGAAGGGCGCTACAAGTAGAGTGAAAATCCTGAGGGTCAAGGCCCCAGCCCAGGATGTAGCCGAGAAGCTGGCAGAGGTGCTTACACGTGGAGAGGGTTGAGCGGGACCCCTACGGCTCGGCGGTCAAGCTCTTGGCTAGGGAGGCCTCCAAGCTGCTTGAGGAGAAGGGGGTTTGTATCGAGGAGAGACCCGAGTACCTGGTCTCGCCGCCGCCGAAGCCGGAGTACGGCGACCTCTCCTTCCCGGCCTTCAGGCTGGCCAAGCCTCTGGGACTCAAGCCGCTGGAGGCTGCTGAGACGCTTGCGGAGAGGGTTAGGGCCGCGGCTGCTGGCAGCATCATCGGTAGAGTGGAGTCTGTGGGTGGCTTTGTAAACGTGTTCCTTGACGCGGCAGGCCTGGCTAGGAGGGTGTTCGCCGCCGCTAGGACCCTGAGCGGGGAGTTTGGCAGAGTCCCTGTAGACGAGCCCCTAAGGATAGTAATAGAGCATACCAGCGCCAACCCCGTCCACCCCCTCCACATAGGTCATGCCAGGAACGCCGCCCTGGGCGACGCCCTGGCCAGGCTCTTGGAGGCTAGAGGCCACGTGGTTCAGAGGAGGTTCTACATAGACGACATGGGGCGCCAGGTGGCCGTGCTGGCCTACGGCATGATGAAACTCTCGGAGAGCGGCGGGCCCGCCGAGCCTCGTGGGAAGCCGGACCACTGGATAGGGCTGGTCTACGCTATAACCCACACCCTGGTCGATATAAAGTCCACTAGGAGGAGGCTTGAGGAGGCCCGGGAGGCCGGGGATGAGGATAGGGTTAGGGTGCTCCAGGAGGAGTTGGACGACCTCGTGGGCGCTGCCGGGGAGCTTAGGGAGAGAGACCCTGAGCTCTTCGACGCGCTTGCTGATGCCGTCATGGCTGACGAAGATCCCGAGGAGAGCATAGCTAGGATAGCCAGGGCCTACGAGTTCAGAGAGGAGTGGGCTGTAAAGCTGGTGCGGAGCGCCGTGGAGAGGTGCATTGAGGGTTTCAGGGAGACGCTGGAGGGGAGGATGGGGATAATGTTCGATAAGTGGGACTGGGAGAGCGACCTTGTCTGGAGCAGCATGGTGGGCAGGCTGCTGGAAGAGGCTAGGAGAAGCCCCTATTTCACGCTCCACAAGGAGGCCGAAGCCCTCGACTTCAAGCACCTGCAAAGGGACCCAGAGGTTAGGAGCAGGCTCGGGCTCCCGGAGACTCTGGAAATACCTCCCCTCATCCTGGTGAGGAGCGACGGCACAACCCTATACACAACGAGGGACATAGCCTACTCCCTCTACAAGTTCAGGGACTTCAACGCCGACAGGGTGATAAACGTGATAGCGGCTGAGCAGAGGTTGCCCCAGCTCCAGATAAGGCTCGCACTGCTGGCGCTGGGATATAGGCGGGAAGCCTTCAACATGATCCACTACGCCTACGAGATGGTGAACCTACCCGGGGTCAAGATGAGCGGCAGGAGAGGCCGGTATGTGGCCCTCGACAACCTCATCGAGGCAGCCATTCAGAAGGCTGGTGAGGAGATAGCCAAGAGGAACAGGGGCCTAGGCGAGGAGAGAACCAGGGAGATAGCCAGGCAGGTCGGCGTGGGGGCGGTGAAGTATGCGCTTCTGGGCGTTAATGCGGCGAAACCCATGGTCTTCAACCTTGACGACACCCTCAACTTTGAGAGAAACACGGCACCCTACATTCAGTACGCCCATGCCAGGGCATCCAAGATCCTGGCTAAGGCGGGCGGCAATATACCCTGGGACGTGGTGGACTACAATGCTGCAGACAAGCATCCGGCCAGGAGGAGGCTCCTAGTCGAGGCGTCCCGGTTCCCCTACATAGCCGCCAAGGCGGCGGACGAGCTCAGGCCGGAGCTTGTGGCCGAGTATCTCAACGGGCTGGCCGAGATCTTCAATACCTGGTACCCGCAAGACCCCGTGCTTGCCGAGAGGGATGAGGGAGCCAGGGCCTACAAGCTCGGACTAGTCTACCTGGTGAAAACCGTGCTCCACAACGCCCTCAACCTCCTGGGCATACCGGCCCCAGAGGAGATGTAGGTTTGAGGCTGGGGCCGGCCCAGGCCTTCCTCGAGGAACGCGGCAGGGAGCTGGCCGAGATAGTGGTAGCCCTCCTAATCTACAATG
>JALURJ010000223.1 GCA_027016915.1 Desulfurococcales archaeon
GGCGCCCAGCGCCGAGGAGGTTAAGGAGAGGGCTAGGCTAACCCTAATGGAGCCATGCCTGGAGTGCCACAGCCTCCAAGACCTGGCATCCCAGCAGATCCACGAAGCCCACCTGGGAGCAATAGACAAGTCTAGCTCCTGCAACATATGCCACAACCCACACGCCCCCCGAGAAATAGACCTGGCATGCACCGACTGCCACGACGCCAGGGAGGCCAGGGAGAAGCACGAGGTGTTCCACGACCTAGCCGTACAGCAGCTGGAGAAGGGAGACTACCTCGTATGCGGCGAATGCCACTCACCAGAAGCCAAGTGGGAGGTACCCATAACGCCCGACTGCTTCGCAGGCATAATAAAGAACCAGAACTGCTTCGAATGCCACGAAGCACCCCTAAGCCCTCCAAGCATAGGCGGGCGCCCCTGCACCGAATGCCACGGAGCCCGCTAGCCTTCTTTTACCCCTCTACCCAGCCCCTAGAATATATTGTAAATACAGCTAAGCGTAATATAACGGACACTTTTAGGAAAAAATTATACAAGCTTTGAGAAAAATGTTTAATTAGGAGAGATACCCAACAATAACCCGAAAACACGTGAAAGGTGAACAGGACATGCTCAGAAAATATATACCAGTAATAACGCTGGCAGCCCTCCTAGCACTAATAGTGATGGCAGGCCATGCGATGGCAGCCGACCACCCCGACAAATGTGTAGCCTGCCACGGCGACGACGCCACAGTTTCCGAGACAATTGGTGGAACCACCTATGATTTCTGGAGCCATAACGTGTCGACAAAGGAGCCATGGGGCTTCTGTACCAACTGTCACAGCCAGATAGGGGCGAAGCTTAGCGATACTCAAAACGCCCATAGCCAGATAGGATGTAAGTGCCATGCAGTAGTCCACAAAGGCGCAACTGTTACCAGTGGCACAACCACAAAATGGCTTGCAGTAATATTCTACTACGAGCCCAACACAAAGGAGGATATAGTTAAGCCCACTCCAAACGCTATTCAGAGGTTCACAGCGGCATATGACGAGGCTAACTACACTAGCTTCACTAATGGGACTTATCTCAACACACTGAATGAGAGAGAGATCGAGGTCCTGCTCTGGGACTCCCTCACCAACAGCCTAGTCTCACCCAGCGGCTCGGGAACGGCGGCTACTAACGTCCAGTGGTCGACGTGTTTCAGCTGCCACTTCCTAGCGGTAAATGCCACCCAGGTGGGTGCCTTCCAGTTTGTTGATGGTACATGGAAGATTGGTATTCCTGAGTCCGCTTTGACTCTGCCAGCCCACGAGATCACAGGTGTCAAGTTAGCGTCTGCTGCTGGAGGAGAGGGTGGAGCGCCGCTGGCTCCTGTGGCCCTGTCGATGGGTGTGGGACTGCTGGGCGCTGCTTTGGTGATCTTTAAGAGGAAGTAGCGTTAAATATTGGTTGGTGAGGCTGCGTGCTTGAGCCAACCAGTTTTTTTACATTCCCCTTCTCCTAATTGTTCTGGGTAGTTTTGCGGGGTTTCGCCTGCCGGCTGTTGCCGGGATCCGTGGCTTCCTATTTGCAGCTCTGGTCTTGGCAGGCTTCTCCTCGTCTGTCGCACTTTTCGTTGCCGGGCTCTCCCCCCACGTTCTGGTTGTTGCCGGCGTCTCTTCGTTTGCAGCACTCCTAGTGATGGTTCTCGTCGGTCATAGGAGGGTTGCCGGGCTTCTCCTGGGCTTCGGATTGGTGGCGGCGGCTTCCAGCCTTGTCGGGCTCCCGGAGAACATCAATTTTCCCGTTCTATACGTGGTCTCTACATGTCTTTACGTGGCTTTGTTTACCCTCTGGCTTGTGGCTGAGGATCGCCGGGTCCCCTATCTATGGTTCGCGGTGGCAGGGGTTGCATGGCTCATAGACTCTGTCTCAGCCTCTCTCACCTACGGGTCTGAGGGCTTTTACTGGAACGTGTTTCTCCTTGCTTCGGCGCTAGCGTTCCTGGGTTTTCAGGGGGCTGGAGGCTGGGTTGATGCTGCCGAGCTTGCACGTGTGGTGGGTGTTGCATCAATCATAACGGTTCTCGCCTACAATGCTTCAGGACTTTCCGGGGGGATCTACGGTGGGAGGCCTGAGTATGCCCTTATAATGGCTTACATTGGGGTCGTAGTATATTTGGTGTTTAGGAGGGGAGGCGGGGGCTCTCTGAAGCCTACGGCCTTGGTTCCCCTGACGCTCACCGTTTTCGGGCTTATTTCGCTTCTGGCAGGCTGGTTCTTGGTGTTCCTGGCTTTTAGCGAATTTGTTAACGCTGCTGCTGGGTTTGTTGGGAGCATGGTTATCTTCCTGGCTATAGCTGCTCTACCCCTCTACAGCATCTACGCCAGGCTGGGTGTTAGTGGGCTAGGTGTACTGCTTATCATGGTTGCACTGTATAGCGGGGTTAGCAGCCTACTGGGATGGGCCCGCCTCGAGGCTCTAGCTGCCTCTCTCGTCGTCTCCTACCTGCTCCTGGCAGTGCTTTCGGGCAGGTTTCTCCACCTCTCAACAGTCGTGTTGGCCATCTGTGTCCTAGCCTTGTTCCAATACTCAGCACATGTGGGTGTCGTTAAGGGTAGGGCCCTTATCCCCGTCTACCCGGGCTCCTCTAGCAATGCACCTCTAAGCGAGGGGCTTGAGGCTGCCGTGTCCTCCTTCAGTGTGGAGGTGGAGAACTACACCTATATAGCCAGCTTCGATCTTGAGGTCTCATCGGCGAAGGGGTACCGGGCTGGGTGGTCTGGCAGGATTGAGTGGGCCTCATGGTCTCCTCCCTACGAGGAACTGGTAACCTATAAATTCGCTCTTCCTTTCCATATTGTGAGAATCAGTGTTAGGGTGGACCCAGAGTTGGTGTCAAGCGCGGAGGCCTACGGGTTCTGCAAAACGTTGGAGGGTGCTGGAGGGAACTGTACGAGGCTTTGGACGGGCTCCCTCATAGTGGGGGCCAGGGTTTACGAGAACTACGTCTTGGCATCCCTGGTCTCGGCCCTCCCCCTACTCCTAGTATCTCCAATGCTAGCACTTACGGGGTTTGAACAAGCCAGGCGGTTAAGGAAGTTTCCCGGCCGATCAGGGTTAAGGGTGGTGGATCATGGGTAGGCTAGTACCCTTCATACTAGTGGTAGTGATCCTTGCATCCCTCTCGCCACTGGTTGGCGCGGGGACCGGAACCAGCACCATGGACTACACGGTTGTTCCAGGGGCCCGCGGGTTCACGGCCTAC
>JALURJ010000224.1 GCA_027016915.1 Desulfurococcales archaeon
GCCACATTGTAGGCGTGTCTTCCGCAACGCCTGCACCGAATATGGGTACGGCTCCTCCCATGTTTGCCGAAGGATGTTGTGCCTTTAACCATCCAGGTTCACCTCTATGTCCTCAGCTTGGGACAAGGGCGGGTGAAACCAATATAACGTTGTCCCCTCTAACCACGATGGTTCCCAGTTTCCGGGTGGTCCCGTCGCTCCTTATCTCCTCAGCATCCTCAAGTATTAGGTTTAGATGCTGATCGTAGTTCTTCAGCTTGCCCCGTAGCTCCTTACCGCCCTTTATCTTGACCAGAACAACAGTCCCCAAAGCCTCGCCCAGCACCCTGTGCGTAGTCTCAGCCATTTTCCCACAGACCTCCGCGCTTATTCCTCCGGCAAGGATTGTATATAGGAGTTATATAAGAATTAGCTTGCGTGAGGCGGCGTGAAGAGATACCATCTCTCCAAGAAGGAGTCCAGGAAGCTTAGAGCGATGCTCATCGAGCTTTTCGGCGAGATCCAGGCCAAGGCTTACGAAGTCGTAGAGGATCGCGAACTAGTAGTATACCTAGCCGACAGGGAGCCCATAGTGTACCGGGACAGGGAGGGCAGGCTTTTACCTCTACTATACTACCTCGTCCGCTACAGGGACCTTGTGGGGAGGTTGCCAAGCGTGGTGGTCGACGAAGGGGCCGTGGGCCCGGTGTCCAGGGGCGCGGATGTCATGGCTCCCGGGGTAGTCGATGTTAGAGGCGATTTCAACGAAGGTGACGTTGTCGTGGTGGTAGACGAGAGGCATGGGATGCCCATAGCTGTCACCATAGCTCTAGTGTCGTCCAAGCAGCTGAGAGGCATGGAGAGGGGCAGGGTACTAAAGAATGTGCACCATGTGGGCGACAAGCTGTGGGATCTATGCAAGAAACTCTAAACCAGCCTCAGACTGTCGAGGATGGACGGCGTGTATATTTCAAGGTCGGGCGGGAGCCCCAGCCTCGTCTTAAGCCTCCTTATGGTGGATGCCAGCGCGTCTATGCTGGAAGGCTCGCCGTGGTTCAATATTATCCGCCTCGGCTTGGGCCTCATGTTGGCCAGAAACCGGAGCAGCTGCCTCCTGTCGGAGTGGCCTGAGAACCCCTCTATGCTGTAAACCTCCATGTTGATTTTCAGGATCGATACCTTGCCCTCCATGAACATCTCTATCTCCCTAGCACCATCCTTGATCCTGCGGCCGAGGGTCCCCTGGACCTGGTAGCTGACGAAGATCAGGGTGTTCTTAGGGTCGTCTGCGAGTAGTTTGAGATACTCCACCGAAGGGCCTCCCGTGAGCATACCAGAGGTTGCGAGGATTATTGCTGGCTCGTTCGAATACACAAGCTCGAGCCTCTGGTCCCTGTCGTTAACCCTCTTCACGAACTCCTCCTCGAACGGGTTCTCACCCTTATAGATGGCGTCTCTAAGGTCCCGGGCGAGGAGCTCGGGGTGCGATGCGTGGATTGCGGTGACCTCACCGATCATGCCCTCCGTGTATATGTCGACCTCGGGCAACTTCTTGTTCTTAATGGCATCGATAAGCACCAGCATGACTTCCTGGCCGCGGCCCACAGCCATGACCGGTATCAGTACCTTGCCTCCCCGCTCCACGGTCTTCTTAACTATGTGTATCAGCTCCTCCTCAGCCTGGCTTCGAGGCGGCTGGTCGGTGGCTCCATAGGTGCTCTCCATTATCAGGGTCTCAACCCGTGGAAACATGTCGACGGCTTTGTCGAGGAGCCGGGTTCTGGCGTACTTGAAATCACTTGTATAAACTATGTTGTGAAGGCCCTCGCCGATATGGAGGTGGACCATGGCAGAGCCCAGGATGTGGCCGGCATTATAGAACGTGAGCCTTATGTCGGGTGTGATGTCGGTCACCTCGCCGTACTCTAAGGGTATCGTGTGGAGCCACATCTTCCTGACCTCGCGTTGCTCGTAGGGCTTGGTTCCCCCCTCCTTCTCCACAACCTCCAGGTAGTCCATCTCTACGAGAGTGGAGAGGTCCCTCGTAGCCTTAGTCATGTAGACTGGCCCCTCGTAGCCGTACTTGAACAGGTAGGGTACCAGGCCTGAATGGTCCAGGTGGGCATGGGACACTATAACCGCGTCCAGCTCCTCGAGTTTTAGCTCGTCGACGTCGAGTCGGGGAAAGGCGGTGCCTGGCACGGTTCCGCCAGGATTTATGCCTAGGTCTAGGAGCACCTTGCTGTGGGCGGTCTCTACGAGTATCGCTGAGCGGCCTACCTCCTTGAAAGCCCCGAGGGCAATGATCCGTACGTAGTTGTCCTTGAAGATCACGTCCCTGTAGATCCTCTCCCCGATCTTTCTAAGTATCTGGAGCCTGGTGCCGCTCTCGGCAAGAATGTGGCCCAATATCCTGTTAAGCATCTTTGACTCAACTATCGGCGCTCTTACCACCCTCACCCTCCACCCCGTCTGGACCATCAGCTGCCGCTGGAGCTGGCCGCCCTTACCTATAACGAGGCCGGGCTTGCCAGCCTTGATCACCATCTCTCCCAGATTGTCGTCGAACACTATTGCCTTGATCTCGGCTTCGGGCGAGACTGTTTCGCGGACTATGCGTTCAGCCTCCTGCTTCGGCTTCCTTATGGAAGGGTCTGTTCTCAGGACGACGCGCTTCCTTATGGTTTTTGCTATGTTCCTAATAACCTGTGGGTGGTTGACGAAGAACGCTGGGTTCTTCGTATATATCGCTATTTCGGGGCCCTCGAACTCTATCCGTGTAACGCCCGACTCCGGCGGTATGTGTTTCAGGATGGTTTCACGTATGAATGCTATGCCCGACGCGTGGTGCCTGCTCCTTCCATGGGTTCTCTGCATAATACTCGCCACTCCTGGGCTCTGTTTTTTGAGAGAGGTAACCTTAATACGGGTTTAACAAGCTTCATGTTCCCCGAGTAAGCTCGGCGATATCCTTAGGCTGTGGACTTTAATATTTCTTCCCATAGGTAGGTCTTCTCCCTTATGCCCTCCCTCGTCACCACGGCCACGTCTATCCCGTTACCTGTAGCTGTGTCTCTTTTTAGGGCTGAGGCAACCGCCCTTACGGCGAGCTTTTCGGCCTCCTCTATGTTCAGATCCTCGCTGTAGCCGTCCTCTACGACGCCGAGGGCTATAGGCGAGCCGGAGCCTGTAGCAATGTACTTCTCCTCGGTCATAGAGCCAAACCAGTCTAGGTTGAAGAGCCGTGGAGCGTCATCATAGCCGCCTACCAGCAGCTGGACTATGTAGGGGTAGAATCTCGAATTGGAGAACAGCACGTTGGCCAGCAACGTGGTCACAGACCTGACTTTCATGGGTTTCTTCTGGGAAAGCTTATAGTACATTATCTCTGTCCTAATCCAGTTCACCAGCATCTGGGCGTCGGCTACTAGGCCGGCAGTAGTGATGACTATCCTGTCATCCACCGGTATAATCTTCTTTACATGCTTGTGTGCCACATAGTAACCAGCTGTGGCCCGCTTATCGGCGGCGAGCACAACGCCGTCTCTAACTAGGATACCCACCGTGGTGGTGCCGTGCTTAGCCACTCTCGCATAATCGCCTGGTAGCATGTCTAATCTCCTTCGCAGAAGCTGTGCCTGGCTCATGCAACACTGCATAGCCAACCTTATTAAAGCTTACCGGGTACACACCATAAGCAGATGGGCTGCTGGAAATGCTATCTGAGCATGTGATCAACCTGCCTAGGAAGGTGGTTGTAGGCATCGGGGTCATTGGCCGCGTACCCACGTATTTCAGGGAGCTTGGACTCCAGTCGCCAGTGCTTATAGTTACCGGGCCGAGGATATACAATGTTGTCGGCAAGCGTTTCGAGGAGATGCTGGTGGACGAGGGCTACGAGACTTCCGTTATAAGGATCGAGCGTTCCCACATCGATACTGCCCAGGAGATCCTGGAAGTTGCCCAGGAGCTTAAGGCATCAACCGTTGTTGGGCTGGGCGGAGGGAAGAGCATAGATGTCGCCAAGTATGTGGCTGCGAAGCTGGGGGTAAAGTTCGTCAGCGTGCCCACGGCAGCCTCCCACGACGGCATCGCCTCCCCATTCGCCTCCATAAAGGGCACAGGGAAAGTCACCTCGATCAGAGCCGTGGAGCCGGTGCTCATCGTGGCCGACGTTGAAGTAATAGCTAAGGCTCCCCGCCGCCTCCTCGCGGCGGGCACAGGCGACGTTATCGCCAAATTCACAGCAGTGCTTGACTGGAGGCTTGCCCATAGGCTGAGGGGCGAGTACTACGGCGAGTATGCCGCCTCGCTAGCCATATTGTCAGCCAAGCACGCGATGCGCTACGCAGACATAATCGGGCGGGGCGACGTTGAGGGTGCCAGGATCCTCGTTGAAGCGCTGATAAGCAGCAGCGTGGCAATGTGCATTGCGGGATCAACAAGGCCTGCCAGCGGTTCCGAACACCTGTTCAGCCACGCGCTAGACATCGTCGCCGAGAAGCCTGCCCTCCACGGGGAACAGGTGGGTATTGGCACAATAATGATGGCCTACCTCCACGGCAAGAACTGGAGGCTTATACGTAAGACTCTGAAACAGGTGGGTGCACCCACCACAGCTAAGGAGCTGGGCGTTGGCGAGCACCACATAGTGGAGGCGCTCACCATAGCCCATAAGATTAGGCCCGAGCGTTATACGATATTGGGCGACAAAGGGCTCAGCTGGAGGGCCGCAGAGAACCTGGCCAGAATAACGGGTGTTATAAGCTGAACACCCGCCTCTCACCCACCACCCTTAAAACGGTTTGACTGACATTGTAGGGCGGTACAAGCAATGCCGGGCCAGTCAACAATAATTACGCTGCTACCGCCCTCCCTGGCAAGGAAGGGCGAACTCTTCGTAAACGAGGGTGAATCCCCGGAGTGCAGGAAATGCAGGCTCAGGAAGGTCTGCGTGGAGAATGCTAGGCCCGGCAGGGTGTACAGGGTGAGCAGGGTCAGGAAAATGACGCATGACTGCCCCATCTACGGGAAAGTGCACGTTGTTGAGGCGGAAGAGGCGGAGTTCGAAGTGGCTGTGGAGCCAAGACTGGTGGTCGTGGGTGCTATAATATCATACAAACCCTACAGCTGCGGGTTCAAACTCTGCCCCAACAGGGTCGTGTGCTCTCCTGGCTACATAAAGGGGCCGATAAGGGTGAAGATACTGGAGGACAAGGGTTGGATCGAGTGTCAACAAAATGTTAGGCTTAGAAAGGTCTTGGTGAAAACCGTCGACTAGGCGGACTTTCCGCTCTTCCTAGACCTCTTAGCCTTCCTCGCAGCCTTCTTCCTGGCCCTCGGCTTTGCGGCTTTCTTGACCTCCCGCTCCTCCGGCTCCTTAGGGCTAGGGTTCACATGCTTCTCCAGGAACACCACTTCACGTGTCTCCGGCATGTACTTGAAGATCTCCAGGGCCACCGCCTTCTTAGCATACTGCACGTCCTCTAGTAGGAGGGCCTCGTCGGGAACCTGTATGGATACAGTGCGGTGTTCGCCATCTATGGTGACAGCGAATTTTCCGGGCTCCACGCTGCGGATCCTGCGGTGGAGCAGGTACTGTATCTTCTCCACAGGGTCCTCGATCCTCCTGACAACCTTCACCTTGTATATCAGGGTTTTTCCGGCCAGCGGGTGGTTGAAGTCCACAACAACTCTGCCCCCGCTCACACTCTTGATTATCGCTGGCACGCCGTTGATCTCAACGATCTTGCCGGGCCTGGGATCTATGCCGGCCTTCCTGAACTCCCTAAGCGGCATTATTTTGACCTTGCCAGGGTCTCTACGTCCATAGGCTTTTTCGGGCGGGATTTCCAGCTCCCTCTCCTCGCCCTCCTCGAAGCCGTAGAGGGCTTCTTCCAGCCCTCTTATCACCCTGTGCTCGCCAAGTATTACTAGGAGGGGTTCGTAGGTCTCCCCCTCGCTGTAGATCTTGGCCTCCTCGGCAACTTCGCGGCTCGTGGTCTCGATGATCTCGCCGGTCTCCTTCACCCTCGCCGTATATTCTAGTAGCAGGAAGTCGTTCTCTTTGAAGCCCATGATTACCGCCAACTCTCACCATGTATAACAGGTTAAATAGGGTTTCCTAGCTAGCCTCCCCTCCTTAGATACCAGCCTAGGTCCTGCAGGTTCCTCACAGCAATCTCTGAGCCGTGCAACCACTCCTGGGGTGGAGAGACAACCTCCCCATAGCCCAGGGCCTCGCCAAGCGGGTTAAGCACCACGACAAGATCGCCCTTTCTCAGCGGCCCCAAGAAGCGTGTGATGGAGCCTGAGAAGACGTCCCTGCCATAGAGGAAAAGCTGGGCCGCCTTATCTGAAACTGCTACCACGCCCCGCTCAGCATACTTCGCCACTACGTGTGCCAGGGGGAGAGACGGCCTATACCTCCCCTTCTCCAGATACCCTAGGAAGAGGCCAGCCGAGTATGGGTGGAGGCCCGTCGCCTCCCTCAGCTGTTCTATAAGGCTTGCCTGCTCGCCAGGTACCAGGTAGGCCTCAGCCCACCCGTTTGAAGCCACATACATTTCCCCGTAGGTTTTTAAGGCCTCCACGACGCGGGGGCCGAACCACCGCTCCAGGCTTCCCCAAACCATTCTGGCTACTTCCGGCCCGGCCCGCCTAAACACTAGTATTTTCTCAGCAGGCATATAACGAACCCCTCCGTGCCGTGGGTGTGTGGGTAAAGCCTTCTGCATCGACCGACCTGGGGGTCGAAGTCCACCCCCCTGAACCTGGTTATCCCGGGCAGCCCGACATCCACCCCTGGCTCCACAACCGCGAGGTTAGGATGGTTCTCGAGGACCTGTGAGACCACGTATTCGTTCTCCTCGGGCGCTATGCTGCATGTAGTGTACACTATGTAGCCTCCAGACCTGGTCAGGGCGAAGGCCGCTTCAAGCAGTTCGACCTGAAGCCTGGCTAGGAGGCGAAGGTCGTTCATAGTTCTACTCTTTTTCCGGGAGGGGTCGATCGGGATAAGGCCCTCGCCTGTGCATGGAGCGTCTAGCATTACCTTGTCAAAAACCGGGCCCAGCTTGACCAGCCTCCGCGCATCCGTCCTCACAACAACGGTATTAGTAACGCCCATTCTGTTGAGATGAGACCTTAGAGCCCGCACCCTTCTCCGAGAAATGTCTACTGCCAGGATGACGCCCCTATTCAGCATAAGCTGGGCCAGCTGCGTGGTCTTACCTCCCGGCGCTGCAGCCATGTCGAGCACCCTCTCGCCGGGCCGGGGTTCGAGGATGTAGGCTGGAAGCATGGAGGCTGCCCCCTGAATGTAATAGTATCCGAGCAGGTACTCCTCCGTGGCCCCGAGGCTCAGCGGCTCCTCCTCCACCCAGAAGCCGTGGGGCGCCCACGGTATTTTTCGGAGCTTGAAGCCCTTCGCTTCCAGCCTCCTGGCCAGCGAGCCACAGTCTATCTTAAGGGTGTTACACCTTATGCTGCGGCGGAGGGGCTTCTCACAGGCCTCGAGGAAATCCAGCAGCCTTTCACCGAAGATCTCAGCGTACCTCTCGATCATGTAGGGTAGGTAGCCGTACCTTTCAGCCAGCTCGACGGCGTAGCGGCTGGGCTTTACATGGAACAGCTCCCCCTCATCATCCCCCATGTCTATGCACCGGCATGCGGCGCTGGGCGTACCAGACTAATATAATGGGTTAGCTGGTCTTTAAACAGGGTGGCACGGTCTTGGCCAAGGCTGGGGGCTGGGAGGTGGAGGCCAAGGTCAGAGTCGAGGATCCAGCGCTGGTCGAGGATAGGTTGAGAAGGCTGGGTGCAGAGTATCTGGGTAGCACGGTGGAGGAGGACATATATTTCAACTACAGGGAGAGGGCCTGCGGCGATTTCGCCGAGAGTGATGAGGCTCTCCGCATAAGGAGAGACGATGAGGGGTGCGAGCTTACGTACAAGGGTCCCCGGGCGTCGCCTACGCTTAAGTCGCGGCTGGAGATCAGCGTTAGGGTCTCCAGCTGCGACGACATGGTCAAAATACTGGAGCGCATAGGCTTTGTGGCCAGCGCCCGCGTTGTTAAGAGACGCAAGATATACCGGTTGGAGGGGGTCAAGGTGAACCTGGATGATGTTGAAGGTCTGGGAGTGTTTGTTGAAATAGAGGCCGTGGGTGAGAGGGGCAGTGCTGAGCGGAGAGTGGTGGAGGCGGCTCGCCTGCTGGGCTTTGAGCCTCCCTTCATAACCGAGTCCTATCTTGAAATGCTGCTGAAGGGTGGGGCCAAATGAAACCCGTTTCCAGGGTGATCTCCCTGACAACAGATTTCGGCACGAAGGACCCCTATGTGGGGATAATGAAGGGCGTAATAGCGTCCATAAACCCGGAGGCGCTGGTGGTGGACCTTACCCATGAGGTTAGGAGCTTCGATCTGAGGGAGGCGGCGTTAGTCCTGCTGGCATCGTATAGGTGGTTTCCGCCGGGCACGGTCCACGTGGTGGTCGTCGACCCCGGCGTGGGCACTGCTAGGCGCCCGGTCCTCATCGTGACCAGGAACTACTACTTCATTGGGCCCGACAATGGTGTTCTTAGCTGGGCAGCGAGAAGCGACGGCGTAGAGGCTGCCTACAGGCTGTCCAACAGGGCCTTTATGACCAAAGAGGTCTCTTACACCTTCCACGGCAGAGACATTTTCGCACCAGCCGCCGCTTGGCTAACGCGGGGAGTAAAGCCAGAGGTTCTGGGCGAACCCATAGACCCAGGCTCCCTGGAAGCCCTAGGAACTCTTCGCTGCGACTCCGGGGAGGACTATATTAGAGGCTCAGTGGTGGTGGTCGACAAGTTCGGCAATGTGATAACCTCCTGCAGAGACTCTCCCTTCAGGCCCGGCGACCGGGTGCGGATCGAGGCGAAGGGTGGAGTGTGGGAGGCTGTGTTTGCCCGGACCTTTGGCGAGGTCCCAGAGGGGGGCCTGCTGGTACATATTAACAGCCTCGGGTTTTTCGAGATCAGTGTAAATAAGGGTAGTGCCTCAAGTATGACCGGGCTTAAACCAGGTGATGAGGTGTGGGTAAGGAAGCTGTGAGGGCGGTTTTTCCCGGAAGATTCCAGCCTCCCCACTACGGGCACTTGAAGGCCATCCTCTGGGCGTTGGAACGTGTAGAGGAACTCGTAATAGTGGTTGGCAGCGCCCAGGAGAGCCATACGCTGACCAACCCCTTCACCGCTGGCGAGAGGATCCTGATGATCCGGGCCATGCTGGAGGACGAAGACATTGATCCACGGAGAATATACATAGTGCCTGTCAGGGACATCGCCATGAACGCTGTGTGGGTGCAGTACCTACAAATGCTCATACCTCCCGTGGACGCAGTGGTTTCTAGGAATCCTCTAGTCTTGAGGCTGTTTAAGGAGGCTGGCTACAAGCTCTTGGTTCCTCCGGCATACGAGAGGGAGGCATACGTAGCCACGCGAATACGCAAGCTAATGCTTCAGGGCGACGGGTGGCTCGACCTAGTGCCGCCTGGAGTTGCGAGGATTGTCCGCGAAATAGGTGGAGTTGAACGGCTTAGGGAGATAGCTGAGAAGGACTAGGTGCCGGCCTTGAGGGTGATAGATGGAAGCTACGGTGAGGGCGGAGGACAGATACTTAGGACTGCCCTAGCCCTCTCAGCGGTTACGCTGGAGCCTGTCAAGATAATCAATATCAGGGCTAAGCGCAGGAACCCCGGCCTTGCGAGGCAACATATGACGGCGGTCAGAGCCCTTGCCGAGATAACCGATGCCGAGGTTGAGGGCCTCTCCCTGGGGTCTAAGGAGCTGGTCTTCATGCCTCGCAGGATAAAGCCTGGGAGCTACAGGTTCGACATAGGCACGGCTGGCAGCATTACACTGGTGCTGCAGGCACTAGCCCCGGCCCTGGTCTACGCCCCAGGACCCGTAGAGCTGGAG
>JALURJ010000225.1 GCA_027016915.1 Desulfurococcales archaeon
GATCCGCAGGGGGGCCAGAGTCGCCTGGATAATATACGGCGTGGAGAAGACCGTCCTAGCGAGCCTCCTAATGATTCCGGTGGCCCAGAGGATGGTCGAGAAGTACGGCTTCAAAGCGCTGGCACACGTCATAAGGGCCTGGGAGGCGATCGTGAGGGGGGAGATAGTCGATGCATTCGCCACGAGGAGGCTTAAGCCCCACGAGTACATAGAGCTAGTGGAGCTGAAGACCGGGAGCCTATTCAAGCTCTCCACACAGCTAGGCGCAGTAGCCGCTAGGGCCGACTGGGCACTCGCGGCCGTAGAGGAGTATGGCCTGAAACTGGGTGTGGCATACCAGCTAGCCGATGATATAACAGACTACTACAAGTACCATAAGGGAATGAAGGAGAAGCTGGACCCCAGCGAAGAGCTATTCGAGAGATGGGCCCGCGAAGAGCTAGGCGCCACGAGCCCCGAGGACGTAGTCGAGAAAGCCAGGCAGAAGCTGGAGGCTATAGTATACGAGGCATCCAAGGCCCTAGACTCCCTACCCGATAATAGGTGGAAGAGGATCCTACAAGCGCTACCCTGGTTCATGGCCGAGAAGATGCTAGAGGAAGCTGGGCTAGCGTAAAACTTCAATAAGCCCCCATGGGGATACACTATAAACACGGATGCCGGGGTGGCCGAGCGGACCAAGGCGGCGGGCTCGAGACCCGTTGCCCCGACGAGGGGCGCGCGGGTTCGAATCCCGCCCCCGGCGCCAAGTCCTATACTCTCACGACTCGACATACGCATATGCCAGGATAGCCGTACCTATTAACTCCAGCACTAAGAACTCGGCTCCATACCCGTGTCTAAGTAGCCCCCCAGCGATCATGAAGACAAGAGCACCCAAAGCGATCAGTAAATGCGCCGCACGCCTCGTCCTCCTATACAGCGTCACACCCCCCAGTAGGAGTATCAACCCTCCTGGAACTGTTAGCGGCGGTGATAGCCTCCTCACACCCTCCTCGATAGCTGCACCCCCGACATAGGGGCCTAGGCTTAGTCTTGATTGGTCTACGGAAGCCTCCATAACAGAGTACGCTAGGAGAGCGCCCAGCGCTACCATGTAGATCGTGAATGCTACTAGAGCACGTCTACGCCCCATCAGCGCTAATACGCCGAGAGCGCCCAGTGCAGGGGATAGGGGTGAAGTATAATAGTAGACCTTATAGAGTCCTACACTCCATCCCCTAATCCCCGAGTAAAACTCTAGAATCTGCCCTACAAGCATATCAGCCATCATAATGGCGAAGAGTAAGTAGTGAAGTTCACGGCTACGCGTATAGAGGAGGACTAGGTAAAATGCTGCCAGGCCCGATACTATAGCGCTTAGCGCCGGGACAAACTCCGTAACCGCCATTTTAGCATGTACACCAGAGGGCGACTTAGGAGCCCAAGAATTAAATTAATTTTTAACCTCAATTATTAGGGAGAACCCATTACACTCCCCTACTTGTATAACCAGCATTTCACGTAATGTTCAGTCTCATACTCTATCATTGGCGGAGCTTGCCTCTCGCATTCAGGCCTCCTGAAGGGGCATCTTGGGTGGAACCTGCACCCGGGAGGCGGGTTGATTGGGCTCGGGGGCTCGCCGGGGATCCTCAGTTTCTTTCTACTTCGTGACGCCTCGGGGTCTGGTATTGGTATTGCGGAGAACAGCGCCTTGGTATATGGGTGGAGGGGCTTCTCGAATACCTCCTCGGCCGGGCCGTACTCAACTATCTGCCCGAGGTACATCACTGCTATGTAGTCGCTCATGTACCTAACTACTCCCAGGTCATGGCTTATGAATAGGTACGTCAGGCCGTAGTCCCTTTGCAGGTCCTTCAGTAGGTTCAGTATTTGGGCCTGCACTGACACGTCGAGTGCTGATGTGGGCTCGTCTAATACGATGAACTCCGGGTTTAGGGCTAGTACCCTTGCAATCGCTATTCTCTGCCTCTGACCGCCGCTGAACTCGTGGGGATATCTATATAGGTGTGTCTCGTTCAAGCCCACCTTATATAGTAGGTCTACTACGAACTTCTCCGGGTCGTCAACCTTTATGCCGTGGGTCTTAACGGGCTCCATTATTATGTTGAATACGGTCATCCTCGGATTTAGGCTCGTGTAAGGGTCCTGGAATACTATCTGCGCCTTCCTCCTAAACTCCTTAAGCTCCTCTCCCTTCAACTTGAATACATCCTTCCCATTGAAGAAGACCCTCCCAGCCGTGGGTTTTAGCAACCTTAATACAAGCTTTCCCACAGTAGTCTTCCCGCAACCGCTCTCCCCCACTAACCCTAGAGTTTTACCCCTCTCGATATGGAAGCTCACGCCATCCACTGCCTTAACGTAGCCCTTAGTGAATAGGATCCCCTTAACTGGGAAGTACTTCTTCAGCCCCTCAGCCCTGACGACTACCTCACTCACTGCAGGTCACCCCTTTACTCGTATAGCCAACAAGCAACCCTATGACCAGGCGATACCATCACGTCTGGGGGTCTCCTGGTCCTGCAGATATCCATGACTCTGGGGCATCTTGGGTGGAACCTGCACCCGGGAGGTGGTCTTATGAGGTTTGGCACAGTCCCCGGTATGGATTCTAACTTTACGGCTCTACGGGACGGGTTGGGGACTGCTCTCATGAGCGCCCTCGTGTATGGGTGCTTTGGGTCGTTGAATATCTCATACACGCTCGCCTCCTCCACTATCCTCCCGGCGTACATGACCGCTACTCTATCACACATATCAGCGACTAAGCCCATGTTATGGGTTATAAGGAGTATTGTGAGGTTCTCCTTCTCCTTTAACTGCTTCAATAGGCTCATCAACTGATCCTGGACCGTGGCATCCAGCGCAGTCGTGGGCTCATCCGCTATAACCAGTTTTGGCCTATTGCTCAGTGATATACCGATCACGCTCCTCTGCTTCATTCCACCGCTTAGCTCGTGTGGATAATTCTTAACCCTAGTCTCCGGGTCTGGCATTAGCACTGTTCTGAGTATCTCGACGGCCCTTTTGAGTCCCTCCTTAATGCTGCTAACCTTGCCGTGCTCCTTCATGGTCTCGGCTATCTGGTACCCTATAGTGTAGAGTGGATCCAGGGAGGAGGCTGGGTCCTGGAATATATACGAGATCTCATTCCCCCTAATCTCCCTAAGCTCCTCCTCGTCTAGCTTTAATAGGTCGAC
>JALURJ010000226.1 GCA_027016915.1 Desulfurococcales archaeon
GCCGGAGAAGGTCAGGTACACGGTTTTCGTAGGTGTGCCCAAGTTCACCGTGAATCTGGAAGCCGCGGTGGCGAGCCCTCTAAGGCTTCTGCAGCTACTTTTCTACCTTAGTAGCCAGGGTGACGAAGAGGCGTCCAAGTTCTTTTCAAGGCTAGCCAAGATCGTTGAGAGGCTGAGCTACGGCGAACTCATGGTTCTAAGAATAGCGCTTAACAGCGGCGAGGAGCTCGAAGGCTTTCTAGGCGAGGTGGCCAGGCTTGTACGAGAAGCCGGGACGTACGCCTACGACAGGATGGTCGAGATCCTCGGCAGTAAAAGCGTGGTCAATCTCGGCAGCGCGATTCTCAGGGTGAAGAACGGTAAACCCGTACTGGAGATCCCCGATGCCTTCACTTTCATACAGGCCAGTGGAAGGGCCAGTAGGCTCTATAAGGGCAGGATGACCTACGGCCTGGCCGTCATCCTCTACGAGAATAAGGTGCTACTAGAACTTCTCGCTAAGAGGCTGTCCTTCTACATCGACGGGTTCAGGATCGAGAAGTACGAGGACCTGGATCTCGACGCCGTTAAGGCGCAGATAGAGGAGACGAGGAAGGGTGGCGAGGACGAACAGGTTAAGGTGAGGAGCGCTCTGCTCGTAGTGGAATCGCCCACCAAGGCTAGAACCATCGCAGGGTTCTTCGGCAGACCCTCCCGCAGGAGGATGGGCCAGATAACAGTGTACGAGGTTCCCTTCACCAACCCTGAAACGGGAGAGACGGTGCTACTCTCGATAGTGGCGTCTCGCGGCCACGTATTCGACCTAGTATCAACAGAGGGGATCCACGGCGTTCTACTCGATGGCGGGGACTACGTCCCGGTCTACGCCGCCATAAAGAGGTGCATGAAATGTGGACACCAGTTCACAGAGGCCGAAACCCTGTGCCCCAGATGCAGCAGCCCATTAATCAAGGATCAAGGCGCCACCATAAACGCTATGAGAAGGCTTGCCATGGAGGTTGACGAGGTTCTCATAGGGACGGACCCCGACACCGAGGGCGAGAAGATAGCTTGGGACATATTTCTGGCCCTGAAACCCTACAACCCTAGAATAGGGAGAGTTGAGTTCCACGAGGTTACCAGGAGAGCGGTCACCGAGGCCATCTACAGCCCCAGGCCTCTAGACGAAAAACTCGTGGAGGCCCAGATAGTTAGGAGGATTACCGACAGGTGGATAGGCTTCGAGCTCAGCCGCCTCCTCTGGAGAACCTATGAGAAACACTGGCTGGGCGCCGGCAGGGTTCAGACCCCCGTGTTAGGCTGGATCATATCAAGGTTCAGGGAGTGGAAGGATAAGCAGGGCTATATTGTTAGACTTAGGCTCGAACCCGGGTATAGGCTTAGGCTCTTCTACAGGGATAAAGGTCTGGCCGAAAGGGTTCTGGAGGCTGCGTTGGAAAGGGGTGTCAGGATAGAAAAAATACTGTATGAGTCCAGGAGGGTGCCGCCCCTACCGCCCTTCACGACCGACGCACTGCTATACGAGGCATCCAACAGGTACGGCTACTCGGCAGTGAAAACCATGAGGATAGCCCAAGAACTGTTCGAGAGCGGCCTAATAACCTACCATAGAACCGACTCGACCTACATCTCGCCCACGGGCAGGGAGATAGCCAAGAACTACATCTACAACACCCTTGGCAAGCCGGAGCTACACGTAGCCAGGTCCTGGGGCTCCCAGGGAACCCATGAGGCGATCAGGCCCACCAGACCCCTCGACGCTGAGAATGTGGAGAGGCTGGTTCTCGAAGGCTCCCTGAGGATCCCCATCAAACTGACCCATGCGCATTACAAGGTTTACGACCTCATCTTCAGACGCTTCATAGCGAGCCAGATGTCGGAGGCCACGATAATGTATGCAAGACTAGTGCTCAGCGTGGGAGAGGACAGCGTTGAGGTCGAGGTGCCGGTCCAGGTTGTGAAGGAGGGTCATACTCTAGTGATGCCGCCCCAGCTGCAGGCGTGGGTGCTGGAGAGGAAGGAGGGCGATGCCCTCGCTGTAGTCGAGCACGTGCTGGCCAGAGGCTCCCAAATTAGGCTATACATGCATGGAGACATTGTTAAGATAATGAAGGAGAGAAGACTTGGGAGGCCCAGCACCTATGCGAAGATACTTTCATCGATAAGGAAGCACGGCTATGTTATAGAGTCGAAGAAAAGGAAATACCTTGTTCCGACCAGCCTGGGGATGGAGGTTTACTCCTTCCTCTCGACCAATATGCCTGAACTCGTTTCAGAGGAAACCACGAGGAGGCTGGAGGAACAGATGGATAAGGTTAGTAAGGGTGTGGCCGATTATCAGGAGCTCCTGAAGGAGCTGCTAGCGACGATAGAGGGGCTGCTGGCACCTATAACCGAGAAGCTGGGCGTGGCTCAGGAGACAGACCTTAGGGAGGACGCCAACTAGTAGTGCTAGATCAGCCTTTTAAGCGTTATTTTTATAAAAGAGGTTCTGCCGCCGCTGCCCTGCTCGCTGCCTATCTCCACGCTGCTAAGCTCTATGGCGTCGCCGAGCCTGTTCTTAAGCGCGTTGTAGACGTCGACGGCTCTGCTGATGTTGGGCCCTCTACCCTTCAGTATTATGTACTCGGCACCCTGGTTGAACAGCACTATTGCCGCCAACACGTAGTTGTCTATAGGTTTGGAACCAACTATTACGGTGTTCAGCTGCTCGGCCACAGGCATTCTCCTCCCACAGAGTCTAGCTTTACTCCTGATATATAAGTAGTGCCTAGGTCATGTGACACCCAGTATTAGCAGGAGTGCTACAACTAGTGGCGGTATCGCTACATACACGCACCATTTAGCCACCTCTACAACCATCTTCTGCTCTATGCCCACCGATTTAAGGTAGAGCGGCTTGTTGAGAACCGCCGCCATGGTGGCTATGAGGACACCTGCACTGAGTGTGTGGAGTTCCGAACCGGAGGCTACCGTGAATAGGGAGAGTATGGTGGCTCCCGCGTTAACGAAACCCCCTATCAGGCTCACAGGGATTATGCTGGTCGAACCCATAACGGACTCCAAGGCCCAGGCCAGGAGTATTAGGGATAGGTAGGCCAGCACGGCGCGCAGGGCGGCATCAAAGTTCAGCGGGCTGGTTATCCTGGCCTCGGTCCTGGCTGGTCCCGTCTCCCGGTACACGGTGAATAGCAGGAAACCCGCTAGGCCGGGTATCAGCAGGCCCGGCGCAACGTATACGAGAACACGCGACACCGTGTCTTCCCCTAGGAACACGTAGGCCGCTACCGTGGCTAAGACAAGGTTCCGGAGCACCATAGCGGTGTTAACTAATATTGTTGCAACAGTTATGTTTCTCTTGCTGAGCTTGGCTTCGCCCTTGGAGGAGTATATCTCAGCCAGGTTTATCAGAGTGGCCTCACTGTTGACAAGCCCGCCCAGCAGGGCCACATACCTTAAACCCTCGGCTCCCTTGATCTTCACCGCAACGTAGCTGCCGAACGAGATGGTAAGCACTATGGTGAAGAAAACGTAGAGGCCCCAGAGGCTTATGCCGCCCACGCTCACGTTGCTGGCATAAACCAGGGGGCCCAGGATGAAGAATATCAGGCCCAGCTCCAGTGCTGAGAGGAGTTCATTGTAGGAGATCCCGCCTATTAAGTGCTCTAGGGGGAACTTGGCGGCCAGGAGCAACGCCGTGAGAATGGAGACGGCCACTGCTTCAAGCAGCTTTCCGAGGCCAGCCACGTATCCTAGGATAAAACTGATAGTCATCACTATGTAGGTGGTTATGCCGCCCACCTTGAGAATTATGGTCCTATAGACTATGTATGAGACAAGGAGCGCTATGAAGACCACTATGAAGACCAGGGAGAACAGCGGCGAAGCCCCCTCCACAGAGCTAAGATATGCTGAGAGGCTACCGAAGAGGCCGAGCAGGCTGAAGCTCCTTATGCCGGGGAGTTCCTTGGCACCAGCCTCGCTAACCTTGGCACGCTCCCTCTCTATGCCTATGAGGGCGCCTGCAACCATGCCTATAAGTATGCGTAGGACGAAATCCGCCGCTTCGGCGTACTCGAAGACCGCGCCGGTGCCACCCATGCATCGCCACCTCCAGGGGTTCAGCCGGGATTCCTAGTCGTCATCCCCGGCGGGTCGGGGGATAGGGTTCGCATCACGATCCAGGGCTTCCAGTATCTCGACTATGTCACTATACACTCTCATTAATCTTAGCCTCACCTGCTCGAGAAAAGCCTGGTTTCGGAGGGTTTCCAGGCTGTGCATACACAGTGAGGGGGGAACCTCGTAGGGAGACATGTAGGCAGCAAGTGTTCTTTTACAGTACTTGCCCAGGAGCTTGCCTGCCTTAATTTCGCCCAGGAAGGAGAACCCTTCTGCAGGCTTGAAGATAAGGATTCTGCCCCTATAGGGCTCGACGATATAACCCCTTGACCGCAAAGCTCGTGCAGCCTGTCTGAAAGAAAAGTGCCTCAGCCGCTTACCCAGCTTGAACTCGACGCTTCCAGCGGAGAACCAATCCAGGTACTCTGCTATTCTGGCGGCGTGTTCGAACGGGGTTTTGAACAGAACCCTCCTAGACTCCTCGTCCACGTCGATGAGTTTGCAGCCGGCCTCTCCAAGGACACGTACTATCCTGACCAGAAGCCTGTCAGGCGATACCGTGGCGACAACCTCGATGTATGTTTCCCACGAGGCTTTAGCCATCGCCTGCACCCTCGGTCAGTCGGGGATAACTCTCACATCCACCCCGCCTTCGATTTACCTCGATCACATCATCCCGCCTCGAGGTGCCTCGGAAACACGGACCCTCCTCACCCATCGGTCCGTGGCTTCTCCTCATCGACACTTCTAGGAGCTCTGGGCAGATCTAGTTTATCCCGCCTCCTAATTACATTTGTCTAGCCGTACTCCTTCAGCCTCTGAATATAGGCTACACCGTTTAAAGCTATGTAGGGCAGAACTTTCCGCGGCACATGGTAGTATTTGGGCGCCAAGCTTTTCAGCAGGTTGTCGGCGAGGGGCATGACCTTAACCTCGTAGGTCTCGTCGTAGGGCACCTTCCTGGCGAATTTCTCAACATCGTTCAGTATGTCTCTAGGAGTGAATAGTATAGTGTAGTAGGACTCGCCGCTGAGGGGCTTAAGCATCAGGACAAAGGCCTCATTAACGTCCTCAGGGCTAAAGGACTCGGCAAACTCCTCGTAGCTGACAATGGTTTCCACGTCCTTGACTAGGGCCCATCTCCACTCGTTGAACGAGACGTCTATGAACTGGAAAACTCTGGCAGGAGACCCTGGCTTGCGGAGCTCCTTAAGTTTGCTCTCCACAGTCCTAGGAGGCAGCTCGACTATCTCCGCCAACTCGTCAACGGTGTAAGCCATGCCCTCAAGGTTCTTCACTATGAGCAGTGTGGCATCCCTGAACCAGGGCCTAACGCTCGGCATTCTCCTCAGCGCCAGTGAGAACGGTGAAGGGGGTCCTGCCAGCCTCTCGACTACCTCTATCTCACCCCTCCTAAGCTTCTCCACAAACTCGCGTGCACCTTCCACGTCGAAGTAGCTGGCTATTGTCTGCCTTACAGCCTCATCGATCAGCAACTTGTCCCTCTCGATGTCTGGCTTGCCTATCTTGCCGAAACTGTACTGGAGTTCCTTCACCAGTACATGGAGGAGAGGGGATCTCCTCGCCGCGCTCACGGCGAGTTCCGGCACCTTTTCGGGGTCTAGGCTTAGTAGCAGTTTAACAGGGTCAGAGCTACGGGTCTTTACGGAGAAGCCGTAGTAGGAAGCCCTGACGGAGACGTCCGTCGTGTCCTTAGATGATATCATGTGCATCAGGATGTGAGCCAGCGTTTCCGCCACGTTTTGACCCATAAATGAGATGAAGAAGACCTCGTCATCTATCCTCTCCACGATAAGCCTCCTCGCCGAGGGCAGCGGCACGCCCTTCTTCCTATGGTACTCCACAAGCTCGTACAGCTTCCTGACCGCTTCTGGCGACACATGCACGTTTCCAGGCACCCAGCCATCCTTACCCTCTAGGACCTCCTCCAAGAGGGATGAGACCTCCTCGGCAAGCATCTTACTACGTCTCACGCCCTCGCCGCGCCATAGGGGTACTTCGCTTAACCCTGCCTCGGCTGGCGCTACTTCGATCCTCATGGAGACCTCGTCGATGTCCACTATTCTCCACGACCTTCCCGACAGTCTTATCACGTCCCCCACACGTAGATGCCTGTAAACGTAGTAGACGTCCAGATCCCCCACGATTTTGTCGCCGTGTTTCACTGTGAAGCTGTCTCTTTCACTTATCAGAGAGAAGAACTCGGTGAAGCTGCGGGCCATCCATCTCATGTCGGAGTTATCGAAGCGCCATATCTTGTAGAAGCCTCTTCCAAGCCTAACCCTGTTGTCCGGCAGCCTGACGATGACCTCGTTGCTGGCCAGGTAGTCTATGAGGCTCTCAAGCTCCTCGGGGCTGAGGTCGTGGTAGTGGTATGTGGACTTGGCGATCCTGTAGATCTCGTCGATGCTGGCCTCCTTCTTCTGGAGGCATATGCCCAGGATCGTGCGGGCCAACACGTCTAGGGGTTTCTCGAGCCTCGGGGGAGGTTCAAGCCGCTTCCTAACGGCAAGGCGTGAAAGGGCTACGGACTCCAGCAGGTCCATCACGCCGATGTTTATCAGAATGCCCAGGGACTTGCCGTCAACGGTGTGCCCGCTTCTCCCCACCCTTTGCAGCAGGGATGCCACCGTGCCGGGAGGCCTGAAGAGGACCACGCTTCTAATCTCACCCACATCGATTCCCAGCTCCAGCGTCTTGGTGCATACTATTGCCTTAAGCTCGCCCTTCTTCAACCGCTCCTCCGCCTTCTCCCGCATCTGCCTCGACACGGATGAGTGATGGACAAATATGTCGGAGACACCGATCCGCTCCAGCGATTCATGAAGCCTCTCAGCGGTGAACCTGGAGTTGACGAAGATGAGGCCGGGCGGCCTTAGAGTCTCCACGACCCGCCGGGCGGCCGCGTTCCAGGAGTCCTGACCGTTCTCTTCTATGTATTCTACCCTTAGCTCCAGATCCTTAGCCACGTCCGTTTCAATGATCTTCCACTTTCTACCGGAGGAGCCGAAAAGCATGCGGGCTATGACCTGGGGCTCCTCAATGGTGGCCGAGAGCCCTATAACCTGGAAGTCGTGGGAAGATAGCCTACGGAGCCTTTCAAGGAGGAGGGAAAGTTGAACCCCTCTCTTGGAGGAAGCCAGCTCGTGGACCTCATCAACTATGACCCACCGAACATTCCTATACTTCTCCCTGAACCTAGACGCCCAGTCCAGGTCTATTTCGAGGCTCTCAGGAGTCAGAATTATGATGTGAGGCGCGTTTCTCAGCCTCCTCGCCTTCTCCGACTGGGGCACGTCGCCATGTTTTCTAGCGGTCCTGATCCCGAGCCTGGATGCCCACCAGTTAATCCTTTCCGTCAGGTTATTTATCAGAGCCCTGAGCGGTGTGATGTATATCAGGGCCACGGGCTCGGGTTTCTCTTCCACCATTTTGCTAAGTATGGGAAGCAGTGCTGCCTCCGTCTTCCCGTAGCCTGTGGGCGCTATGAGGAGAACATTGTACCCCCTGGCGATATAGGGTATGGCCTGCCTCTGGGCGTTGGTCAGGTCTTTCCATCCTCTCTCGGCCACCAGTATCCGCACCACTGGATGCAGCAGCTTGGCCATCTCGGCTTCCATCAGTCTCCACCTGCTTTCCGCAGCTCCACGGCTTATTGGATCTTGCTTGGGGCTTTCCCTGTAACCAAACGGGTTATTAGAGACAGATACCTTAAAAATGATACGCTCGCACTAAAACCTTTTCGGGGAAGATGCAACGTGAGCGAACGCCTCGAGTGTATAGTTTGTGGCAGAAAGTTCTACCGGGCCCAGGGTGTAAGGCTCAACGCTGCGGGGATAGAGCTAGCTTTCCACAGTAAGGCATGCGCCCTCAAGTTTGTGAGAAGCCTTCTAGAACACGTCGAGCCAGGTGCCCTTAGGAGGGGGGTTAGCGAGACTCTGGCCGAGTTCCGCGAAGCACGGAAAAAGCTGGAAGAGCTGAGGGCCAAGACCATTTAGAGACAGGCCGTGGGGCGCCCAGGCCTGGAGTGGCTGCTAGGCTGAGCTAAGGCTTTATCCTCCCCCTGTAGCGTGGCATGGGTGTGGCGTCTCTTATATGGTCGAGCCCCGCTATCCACATAACCAGCCTCTCCAGGCCTAGGCCGAAGCCGGAGTGCGGTACGGTTCCGTACTTCCGCAGGTCCAGGTACCAGTCATAGTCGCTTGGGTCGAGGCCCTCCTCAAGTATTCGGGATAGGAGGGTGTCGTAGTTGTCCTCCCTCTGGCTCCCGCCCACGATCTCGCCGTAGCCCTCAGGAGCCAGCAGGTCGAAGCCCAGGGCTAACCGCGGGTCCTCCGAGTCGAGCTTCATGTAGAATGCCTTGATCTGCCTCGGGAAGTGGGTTACGAAGAAGGGCGTTTCGAACTCCTTGGTAAGCTCACGCTCCTCGTCAGCTCCCATATCGTCGCCCCACTCTATGTTGACGCCTCTTTTCTGGAGTATCTCTATAGCCTCATCGTATCGTATGGCGGGAAACCTTTCCTCGGCAGCCCGTTTAAGAGGCTCAAGGTTCCTCCCCAGGCTCCTAAGCTCCCTGCTCCTCTCCTCCAATACAGACCTCAACACGTGTTTAACCAGCTCCTCAACTACCCTCATCATGTCCCACATATCCATCCACGCCGCCTCGGCCTCCAGGTGCCAGTATTCCGCTAGATGACGCCTGGTCCTAGACTTCTCGGCCCTGAAGCTGGGCGTAACGGCCCAAACCTTCTCGAGAGGGTATATTAGAACCTCCAAGTACAGCTGGGCGCTTTGACTCAGATAGGCCTTAGAGCCGAAATACTTGAGCTCGAAGAGGGTAGCACCACCCTCCACGGCTGAGCCCGTGAGTATGGGTGGGGTGACTTCCCACCAGCCGTTATCAACAAAGTATCTCCGTGCAGCCTGCATCACTGTGTGTTTGACCTTCATTATCCATGTAAGCCTCCTGGAGCGTAGCCAGAGATGGCGGTGGTCCAGCAGGTATTCTATGCTTTCACCGCCCTTTATCGGGAAGTCCGCGGAGAGCCCTACTATCTTTATGTCATCTCCGCTGAGCTCGTAGCCTCCCGGGGCTCTGGGGTCCTCGCGTACGACGCCGCTCACAATAACGCTGCTCTCCAGAGTAACTTTCTCGGCATCCTCCCATACCCTGGGGCTGACCTTAGCCTTGTCGTAGACGCACTGAATCACGTCGCCCTCCTGCCTGACAACTATGAAGGCCTTACCCCCTACAATCCTCTTCCTATGAACCCAGCCTCTAACCGTAACTGCCCTACCCGTATGCATGCCCTCCAGGATCTCGGCGATCGGCACCGAGGGGCCCATCAGGGTCTACCCGGCGTTAATTGGATACAGCAACCACTATAAACCTAGGTCCCCCTACCTTGTATAATGGCGGCAGTGAAGAGTGTGGCGGTCCCTGACCCAAGCTGATGACTTAGGAGCCCCCTGAGCCGCCCAGAAAAATTCTCCTATTCTAGAAGCCTGGAAACAGGTTCAGCGCTTTGGCCCCCTTTCATCCCCCGGAAGGGTCAGCGCCGGCTCCGAGGAGAGGAGCCGAAGCTCATCACAGCCAGGATATCTTGATAAGTACGACATTAATTAACGCTTAGATCCTGGAAGCGGGGGAGGGGCTTTGGCGAAGTACCTGGGGAGACACCTGATGGTGAAGGGAAGATACGTGGACCTGATACTC
>JALURJ010000227.1 GCA_027016915.1 Desulfurococcales archaeon
CCCCGGGAGGGTTCCAGCCCCCTGGGCCCGCCTCCTGGCTACAATGGCTCCCCATACCCTTCCGGGGTCGGACCGCCCATCGATACGCATCGGCGCCCAGGAGGGCGTCTGGCCCGTTCCGGGTTCACCTATATATGTGACGACGTCTAAATGGTTTCAGGTGCAGCTCATGTCCAGGCACATCGAGACTTTCCGGAGAATGGTGGAGGCCGAGAAGGATTACTCGTCCAGACTGGCCTCCTCGGCCAAGGATCTGCCCAACCCCGTGGTTAGGGCGGTGATCCTCGCGGTTTCCAGGGATTCTGAGAAGCACTTCCTGCTTTACCAGACACTGCTGGAGATGGCGTCAGGGCCATCCACGCTTCTCACCGAGGAGGAGGCCGACAGGATAGCGGCAGAGATAGAGAGGCACATCAAGACTGAGGCCGAGATGATAGCTAGGGTGGAGGAGATCCTGGAGAAGGGGGAGCTGGACAAGGCGTCGAGATTCATACTCGAGCTGATCCTCAGGGACGAGAGGGTACACCACGCCATGCTGCGCAGGCTCCACGAGGTCGTGGTGAGGAGGGAGTCGTTCACCGAGACCGACATGTGGGACATGGTGTGGAAGGACACCACGTTCCACGGCGCACCCGGGGGCTAGGGCTTCCTACCGGTCAGGAGCTCAACCTCCCTCAGCGCCCTCTCGTAAAGGGGTTCAGGCACAACTCCATCCCTCCTAGCTTCCTCCAGCTCGTCAAGGTCTATAACCTCCACCGTGCCGTCAGGCCTCCTCACAACGTCGACCAGCAGGTCATAGTACTTCAGCGAGTCCGGAGTGAACTCGGGCGGCGTGTTGATGTTTATGTACTCGCCCTTCAAGTTACCCTCGGCATCATGATACCTGTGGACTATGTGCCAGGACCCTGTCTCGACCACCATTAAATCATAGTCGCCCGGATTCTTCTCCACACCCAGACCATCGTACTCGCCCCCTCCCCTCATAACCCTCCTAAGTGTAACCCTGTAGCCGCTGCTCGTGGGAACAACCGACTCGACTCGGCCGGGTGTGAGCCTAAGGTATCCTCCCCACGCCTTGTAGTGTATTATTCCGACCCTCCGCTGCCTTGATAGGGCTTCGAACACGTGCTCCCTAATGGTCTCCGACACAACGTTGGGGCTGACGCCGCGGGCCACCAGCCTTTCGCCAAAGTCTACTAGGATGGCCAGCTCGCCTCCCCCGGCCTTGTATTCGTGGTGGCCCGGCATGGTGGGGGCGTGCCTGGACCTCAGCTCGTCCAACACATTCTTGGCCGGCTGAGGGAGTCCCACAAGGGCTATCCTCTCACCCTCACTATACACTTTGACCTCGGGCTGCTCAAGCTCTGAGGCCAGCTCCTCAAGCCTCTCAGCCAGCCTGCCAGCCTCTTCCTCTGCTTCCGATAGGTCCCCTACCCCGGCATTGCTGCGCCAGTGGATGCTGAACCCCCTACGCGTATACTTGGACGAAATCGCTAGAAGCGCCGCTCTCCTCTCAGGGCTCCTAATATGCTCGCTGAACGTCACCCTTCCCCCACCCCTCGACAGTATCATGTAGGATCCCACCAGGCCCACTCTAGGCGCAACCCTAGCCCTCTCCCCCTTAACCACTGGCGCACCAGTTACCATCCCCACGCCGACCTCATCCACCCCCAGCCTACAAGGCTCGAACACCCCCTCCACGCCGCCCGGCAGCTCGACCAAGCAACGTTCGCCCGTTTTCTCGACAACCCTGAAACCCACCGTGGAGTAGAGGTCTATGGGTGATACCCTGAACAGCGCGTAGGGGAGCCTCCTCCTCAAGGCCTCCAGCACAGAGTCTGTAGGCTCTGGAGCCCCTATCACGAGTAGCTCGTCGGGCCTGCGCTCGTCACTCTTCAGCGTAACGTTGGCTGGCGCACTGTTCTCGGGGAGGCCGAACCGGTCACGGATAGGCTTTGACGCCTGAACGACCAAAAAACCCTCCTCTAATGCGAGGGAGGTTAGGGCGGTTGCGTAGATCCCCCTAACCCTTACCCTAACAACCCCCGGCACAACCGCCTTTCCTCCCGTAGGCTAGTCCTTCACCGTCTCGAGAAGCGTGACTACGTTCCACACAGCTATCCTCGTGTGGACCGGCATGTTGGGGTCCTGGCTGATCTCGTCCAGCACGCTTATAGCGTTGGCCGCCCGCACACCCGGGCTCAACGACTCGTCCCTAAGCTGCCTCACAGCCTCCGTGGCAGCCCTTCTAATGTTCCTCGGCACGCTGGTGTCATTTATTATTTTCATGAGCATTACTATTGCCTGCTTAATTTTTGCCTCATTATCGTATAGAGGTGCGGCCATGGCTCTCACTCCCCTCCAAGCGTTCGAACAGATACATGCACTTCAAAACATGACAGCTAGCCTATATACACTTTTTTAATTCCAGCAGGCAACCTGTACTAACGCTAATTACCGACCCGAGGCAAGAGTATAGGGGAGGCCGGCGGTGTTGGAGAAGTCTTCACCCACAGCTGTTAAGAAGATGGCCGACCTGCTGAGGGCCGGAGCGGCCATGCTGGCCGAGCGCTGCCCCGCCTGCGGCCTACCACTATTCAAGCTGAAGAGCGGGGAGACCGTGTGTCCCGTGCATGGCAGGGTGTATGTGGTCAAGACGGACGAGGAGGCGTCAAGGGTAACGCTTCAGGGGGTGTTAGAGGAGCTTGAAAGGAACATTGTCTCCAAGCTGGCCGGCATGAGGGACAGGATAGGCGACGGGGGCTCGGAGCTGGCGCGGGAACTTATAGTGTGGCTCGAGGCGCTTGAGAGGATCGAGCGCTTACTCGGAAGGTCCCCCTCCACACCCCCCAAGTAGGGGCTCCACCAGGCTCATAACCTCCTCAACCACTTCCTCAGGACTCCTAGTGGCGTCGACCAACCTAAGCTCTCCTGCATCCACAAGTCTCAGGTAGGTTTCCCTCACCCTCTCCAGTATACTTACCTCTTCGAACCTCCTCCAGCTACTCCCATGCTTCCGCCTAAGCCCCTCCTCGGGAGGCACGTCCAAGTATACGGCCAGGTCGGGCCGAGGCACATACCTGTTTATCTCCCTTATCCAGCCGAGGGGGACCCCTCGGCTCCCCTGGTAGGCCATGGAGGAGTAATAGTACCTGTCCAGCAGCACAACCTTCCCCTCCTCCAGGGCTGGCCC
>JALURJ010000228.1 GCA_027016915.1 Desulfurococcales archaeon
AGGGTGGCGATTCGCTGCTCTTAACGTATAGTCCTAGGCCGAGATCGACTGCTGCTAAGACTGCTTTTAGAAACTCGATGACGTCGTCCTGGCTGTTAAGCTCCACGTATATGAACCGTTTCCCCTTGATCTCGACGATCCTGACCTCATGGGTGGCTCCGCTGAGCCCGGCAAGCTTCTCGCATCTGGCTGGCTTATCGGGTTTCATGACTATTTATAGAGACGGTAGGTCCTCATATTAAAGCATTTCATTAACAATTATTAATAATATGATATTTAACAACGTGTAATACCATAGATACTACCTGAATATTCTCCGTTCAATGCTCCACCAGTACCTCTTAAGCCTCGTGTGGAGGCCGGGCTTCCCATAGACAGGGTGCACCCTCCCCCTCCTCACGGCGTCGAGGAGATCGTCAACCGTTAGGCTCGGCGCATCGACCAGCGTGTACGCTGAGCCCAGATACTCTGGTATGTGTGCGTCAGTATTGGCGAGCTGGGGTAGGCCGAGCTCGGCTGCTGCCTGCCTGGCCCTCCTATTGGTTATGGGGTCTGCTGAGGCGTTGTAGACTTCTATCGCGTCGAACCTGTGGTTGTAGACCTCCCTTCCTATCCCCTGCCTCAATATGTCAAAGGGATGTGCCGGGACCACTATGCACCCCTCGGCGTGAGCCTTGTCGACAAGTTCCCCAAGGTCTACCGGCGGGTCTATGGGTTCGTCGCAGAGCACGAGGACGTCGCCCCTTAGGGTCTGCACCTCATTGCCTATGATGACGAGCAGGTCCAGGCCTTTCTCCTCCACGTACCTCCTGGCCCTCAGGGAGCCTTGGAACGAGTTGTGGTCCGTGACGCTTATCGCTTGGAGGCCCACCTCCAGAGCCCTGTGGACCAGGTCCTCCGGCGTGCCGCGGCCGTCGCTTATTACCGAGTGCATGTGGAGGTCGGCTTTGACCCTCAAGGCTCACCCTCCCTCAGCACCCTTGTCTCGCCTAGTAGCACCCTGCAGCCCGGCAGAGCATCCTCGATCAGCCTTGCTATGTTCAAAGCATGTCTCCTCGACTCTGGGTTCAACACGTACCTTTTAACGGTGACCATGCCTGCGAGGGGGTATATGTGGATGCTTGCCACGTACGTGTTGCCGCGGAAGACTAGGGCGTCGCATCCGTGCCTGGAGACCCGGTAGCCTGCCTTGTGGAGGTGCTGCATCAGTAACCTTATCTTGTGCTCCACCAACACTGTGACCACACCCCAACCCGTGGTGCAGGGCCTTGGCCGTTGAGATCCGAGTAGATCGTGAGAGGTGCGACGGGTGCGGCCTCTGCGTAGACCTCTGCCCTACGGGGGTTTTCACCCTCAGCTCCTCTGGCAAGGCGGTGGTGGAGTCCGCGGAGCGCTGCATCTTCTGCGGCGGCTGTGTACCGCTCTGCCCCCATTGGGCCATCTCCCTCTACCATGATGGGAGGCTGGTGGCTCCTAGAAGAGGTCTTCAAGCATCTCAACGAACTTCTCCTTGAAGGCCTCCACTATCGCCTCACCCTTCCCCCTAGAGGCTTTGCCAGGCTCGCCGTACGCTCCCGGCACAGCTGGCCGAGGGTTGTAGCTGTAGTTTCTGAGCCTCGACTCCCTGGTAGGGTCGAGGCTCCTCCACTTCTGAGGGTATGGGGGCTCTTCGGGCCGAACCCCCTGCAGGGCGTCGAGGACCACTCGCTGGCCCAGGGCCATGGCGACACTGGTTTCGCCCTCATCCGCGTGGAATATGGGGGTGTCTAGGACCTTCATCACCTCCTCGCCCACGAACCTCCACCAGTCCATGACGACAACCCTGACCTCCGGGTCCCCGGCCTCGTGGGTGAACTGGGCGGCCGCCACGTTGAGGGCATGGGTGTTGCCGCCATGCCCGTTAAGCACGACGATCCTCCTGAACCCATGGCTCGCCACGCTTCTCAGGATCTCGACCACCACACTGATGAACGTATGCGGGGTTAGGGTTATGGTGCCGGGATTGTTCATCCAGTGCTCGCTCAGCCCGTAGGGTAGGGGTGGAAGCACAAGCACCTTGAACCCCCGGCTCCAGGCATGCTTCGCCGCCTCCACGGCAAGTCTATACACGGTGTAGTGGTCGTTGTCCAGGGGCAAATGGGGGCCATGCTGCTCCGTCGAGCCCACGGGGAGCACTACTATAGCCCCCTTTCCCGCAAGTTCTCCCAGTTCGACCCACGTGTATTTGCCCCAGAGAACCTCGCGTTCCTCCAACGTGGCCATCCCCCGCTAAAACCTGTCAGCCATGTGTAATATAGGTGCACCCTATGGGAAGGTATGGTTTTTACTCCCAATCACGGTATAGACCCTTAAGGAGCGCAGGGGGTTGACCAGGCTGCTCAGGGTAAGGCTAGTCTCCTATACGCGGGGGGGCGAGAAACTTGTGGCTGCCGCCGCTAAGAAAAGCCTCACCAGGAAGCCCCTCGAAGCCTACATCGACTCCCTTCCGGAGGAGGACGTGGAGGGGTGGGTGAGGGAAACCCTGCGGAGGCAGCACCTGAGCCCCTGGGAGCACAGCGTCTATACCTTCAGCATCGAGGGCATCAGCAGGGTGGCCACCCACCAGCTGGTTAGGCACAGGATAGCCAGCTACACCCAGCTGAGCCTCCGCTACGCCACGGCCGAGTACAGCCCCAAGCTTGCAGAGGCCCTCAGCGAGGCTGGGGAGGCTGTCCTCACGATTGCCGGGTACACAGCTATGCTTAGGAGGGCTGGGGAGGACATCTACATGTTTACGGTGACCGACGTGGAACGCGGCGAACTGGGCAGGGTGGAGCTCAGACTCCGGAACGGTGTGGCCGAGATCCTGTGTGTCAGGGGTTTCGAGGACCCTGTCTCTAGGGCCCTGGCTAGGAGCTTCCTGAGGGACGCTGCTGGCGGCGAGGTGGTACTTCAGGCAGGGTCGTCGTTCCGCGTCACAAGGCATCTCTACGCCCGGTTCGCGAGGTGGATAGACTACCAGGCCCCCTACAGGCTGAGAAGAAGTCCCCAGCTGCTGGCCGAGTTCGTCGAGCAGACGGACAGGGCCCACCACCTTTACTTGAAGATGGTAGCTGAGGGGATCCCGGCGGAGGATGCCAGGTATCTGCTCCCCCACGGCGTCACCAGCAGCATAGTGGTAACCGTTAATGCTAGGGAGCTGCTC
>JALURJ010000229.1 GCA_027016915.1 Desulfurococcales archaeon
CTTCGCTCTGGGCGCCAAGGGTCACTATGTCGGTGACCCCGAACTCCCCCCTGGTCAGTGTGCCCGTCTTGTCGAACACCACTGCTTGGAGCTCTCTAGCCCTCTCAAAGGCGTCTCTCTGCCTTATCAGGAAACCGTTCCTGGCGGCCAGCGAGGTCGACACGGCGACCACCAGGGGGACGGCAAGCCCTAGAGCGTGGGGACATGCTATCACCATGACGGTGACGGCTCTCTCCAGGGCAAACGCCACCTCGCCCCTGAGGAGCTGCCATGCCACGAAGGTCAGCGCCCCGCCCGAGAGCGCTATGACTGTTAGGAGGAAGGCAGCCCTGTTGGCCAGGTCCTGTGTCTTGGATCGGGATTCCTGGGCCTTCTTGACCAGCTCTATGACCTGGGAGAGATAGGTGTCAGCCCCGGTCCTCGTCACCTCTACGACTATGGAGCCCTCACCGTTGATGGCGCCTGCAATCACGTTGTCTCCAGGCCCCTTCTCCACAGGTTTGGACTCGCCTGTCAGCATGGCTTCGTTTACACTGCTCCGCCCCTCGATGACCACTCCGTCTACCGGGATTTTTTCGCCAGGTTTTACCAGGACCCTGTCCCCGGGTTTAAGCTCCTCTACCGGGACATCGATGGTGGAGCCATCTTTGACCAGGTGGGCTGTGGAGGGAAGGAGCTTAACCATCTCCTCCAGGGCTTTTGAAGCCCCTAGGACGGACTTCATCTCTATCCAATGTCCTAGCAGCATGATGTCGATAAGCGTTGCAAGCTCCCAGAAGAACGGTTTGCCTGGAAACCCGAATACTATCAGGCCGCTGTACAGATAAGCTGTCGAGATGGCAACACCTATCAGGACCTTCATGCCGGGAACCCTTCTCCGAAGCTCATCAACCAGCCCTGTGAGGAAGGGCCAGCCACCGTAGAGGTATACGGCTGTGGAGAGCATGAACAGCACGTATGACTGGCCGGCGAACTCTATTCTTAGCCCTAAGGCCTCCTGCACGCTGGGTGATAGTAGGAGTATGGGTGCGGTTAGTATGGCTGAAAAGATGAATCTCCGCTTGTACTCCTCGACCATCGCCTGGTGATCATGGTGTTTATGCTCAGGCATGGGTCTGGCTGGCGCCGCGGCTTCATGTTTGTGCTCAGCGTGCTCGTGGGAGGCACCATGTTTATGGCCTTCATGGCTCAACCTGGATCCCCATTTAGAAATAAAGTGGTACTGCATTAATAAATTAACATGCGTAAAATCGATTCAAGCCAGGCTACGCGGTAGCAGAGCTTCACCGCCGCCTTCTAGATATGAACATGTGCATAGCCATCTTCGCCTCATCCGTAAGTGTGAGTTCTGCCAGCCTGTCCAGTATGTTGCTCATCTCACCCTCAAGGCTTCTCCAGAGAGTCTCTTTGACGACCCTTATGGACTGCCTTGGCACGTGTTTAAGCTCACCTACAACTCGGGCAACCTCCTCCTCCAGCTTCTCGGCGGGGACCACCAGATCCACTATTCCCAGCCTCTGGGCCTGACTGGCGGTTAGCTTCTCGCAGGTTATTGCGAGGCGTTTAGCCTGTTTATAACCTAGAATCCTCGCCCCCAGCGTCGATAGTATGGGAGGTATCAGCGCCAGACGGGCCTCGGGATAGCTGATCCATGAGTCCTCCACCGCCACGACGATGTCAGCAAGGAGTAGGAGTTCCGCTCCTCCACCCACGGCCAGCCTCTCAACTACCATAATGACGGGTTTGGGACAGAGGGCTATAGCCTCTATAGCCCTTCGGGCATCCTCGAAAAAACCGCGGGCGTCGCCCAGCGTTTTAAATTCATACATTTCCCTTATGTCGTCGCCGGAGCTGAACACCCCGCCCCTTCCCCTCAGGATAACTACTGAGGCCTCCTCGTCGCTGCAGGCCTCCTGAAACCTGCGGGCAAGCATCCTCCAGACGTCGCGGTTAAAGGCATTCAGCACCCGGGGCCTGTTGAACCAGACGACTGTGACATTGCCTCTCTTCTCAACGATTACAGGCGGCTCCTGTCCCAAAGACCTCACCTCGGTAATTGTTGGTAGCAGTGTAATTAAGTGATGCCTCCAGGGCTGGAGATACCGGGTTGCTTTTAGCAGCTTTGGCGATGGTTCGGGTATAAAGTCGATGGGTGCGGATACTTCAAGCTATAGCGAGGCCAGGAGAGGGACTAGTATTGGAACCATTATGGTCAGGATGAGGCCATGGATGAACGCTGCTAGGGCTAGGTCTACGCCGCCGAACCTGGCAACCACAGGGAGCGTGGAGTCCATAGTAGTGGCGCCCCCTATACTTATGGCTTCGAAGCTCAGCTTTCTGGACAACGCCGGGTATGATACTAGCATGAATATTTCCCGCAGCAGGTTAGAGGTGAACCCAACGAAGCCGTAGTAGGGATCAATTATCGCCAGGTAGGGCCCGGTGAAGGAGTACCAGCCCGAGCCGGCGGCTATGGCGAGGGATATGCCAAGCGGTATTCCCAGCAGGGAGGCCAGAAGGACGCCGCTGACTAGAGCCCCTGCCACTGTGGATACTACTAGTATGAATGGCCTGTGGATCCTGGCTAAGGAGCCTCTAAGCCTCTCATGGTCGACCCCCATCGACACGCCCACCAGGAATATGAGTAAGGCTAGGGTCCACGTTATGGCTGGCTCCAACGCTGAGTACTCTACCCCTGTCAGGGCGCCATAGCCTATGCCAGCAGCGAACACGGCCACAGAGATTAGGGCTTGCCTCCTGTGATCCATCGCTTAGCCACCCTTGAAAGGATTAAGGCAAACAGAGCCCCTGCCAGGCCGGGTATAAGCATGTAGGAGAGCACGTGGACGGCGAGCCACGGGTCGCCCTCGGCGGTCAGGCCAGCCAGGGTTTTACCCGAACTAGCCCCCACCAGGAAGACGAGCACGTAGACGACATACATGAGTGCCCCGTCGGCGAAGCGCCTAACATGGCCGCCCACACCCGTACGGGACACGAGGAATCCCAGCAGGAGGCCTGAGGCCAGGGCGGCGTATATCGTGTCCATGCATAGCACCGGAATACGAGACGCGCGGCGAGGTGAAAAACTTACCTTAACCCCAGGATCAACTCTTAAGGATCATCACCAGAGAAGATCTAGGGGGCTAGGCTTGGCCGAGTGTAGGACTGTTATAGGC